>JACZKN010000594.1 GCA_014859985.1 Candidatus Krumholzibacteriia bacterium
ACCCCCGTGCCCGCCGATCAGCGCGGCCGCGAGGGACACGGCGGCGGCGCGCCGGGCCGTCCGGCGACGCCTGTCCTGGATCGGTGCCGCATTCACTCCCATGGGACTCCGTCCGGTTCCTGCGCGTCCGGGCCGCATCACCAGCCCACCCGCAGGCCGAGTTCGATCCGGCGCGGCGCGTAGAACCGCGTCGGATCAGCGAGCGCGACCTCGTCGGTCGTCGGGAAGCGCGAATAGTACGGGCTGCCGGTGCTGGCGAAGACCGGCCCGTTGAAGAAGCGCGAGTCGAACAGGTTGAACACCCGCAGGAAGACCGCCGAATTGCGGGCCAGGCCCAGGGTCTTCTCCCCGCGCACGTCGACCACGAGGCCGCTCGGCTTGCGCCCGGAGTTGGCCTCCAGGCCCCCGCCGAAGCCCGACTGGACCTGCGGCGTGTAGGGCTGGCCGCTGGCGAACTTGGCCACGGCGCTGACGTTGTAGCTGCCCGGCCGGGCCAGCGCCGCCGAAAGGTTCACGGTGTGGCGCTGGTCCCAGTTGAAGTAGATCTCCCGCGGCCGGGGGTCCTCGCCCGCGGCGGCGCGCGTGGCCGTCTCCTGGGGATCGCTGGCGTTGCCCAGGGCCGACTGCAGCGTGTAGTCCAGGCCCAGGCTCAGCGGCCCCAGCCGCCGGTGGTCCAGGGCCACGGTGATCCCGAAGACGTTGCCGAAGTCGACGTTGGTCAGCCGGGCGTACTCGGCCCCGGTGTAGGTCTCGATGAACTCGACGCCGATCAGGTCGCGGATGTCCTTGTAGAACACCGTGATGTCGAAGCCCAGGTCCGGGTTCACAACCTGCTTGTAGCCGATCTCGTACTGGACGGTCTGCTCGGGGCGCACGTCCGGGTTGCCCATCACGCCGTAGCTCACGTTGCCCGCCTGCAGGTTGCGCAGGATGCCGTAGTCCGAGTTCGCGAAGATCGCGCCGACCGCGGGCGACTGGTAGAAGTGGCCGTAGGCGACGTGGATGGCCGCCTTGTCCTCGATGGGGTAGGCCACGCCCAGGCGCGGCGACAGCGAGGTCTTGACCGAGGTCGCCTGGGGCGTCGATTCCGGCGCGCCGGGGATGACGTTGGCGGGGTTGGCCGGGTCGCTGGGCACCGTCGCCCGCGCGTCGAAGTAGTCCAGGCGCAGGCCCGCACGCACCGTCAGGGCCGGCAGCACCATCTGGTCCTGCAGGAAGGCCGCCCCGACGACCGGGTAGTAGGTGTCGATGGCCGGGTAGTCCGGCGGCTCGTTCTCGTGCCGCACCACCTGCTGCACCCCGTCGACCGTCGCGTAGGTCAAGTAGCCGGGCGAGCCGAAGCGCACCGAAGGCAGGCTGAACTCGCCGCCCCCCTTGACCTGGTGCTCGGCGTTGACCTGGCTGACCACCGAGGCCTTCAGGACCAGGGCGTTGGTCTCCTGCAGGTACCGCGAGAACTGCACGCCCTGGACGATGGCGCCGTCCTCGTAGTTGCGGTCGCCCTGGGGCGCACCGGCCGAGTCGTAGCGGGCGTCGTAGAGGTCGGAGTAGGCGAAGTCCTTGTACTTGAAGTAGTTCTGGCGCACCTTGACGTCGAGGAAGGTGGCCGCGCCGAAGGCGTGGGTCCAGTCCAGGCCGTGGGCGATGGAGAACGTCTCCTGCCGGGAGAGGGCGTCGGGGATCAGCCGGTAGGCGTAGTCCGTGCGGCGGCCCTCGGCCTGGTTGAAGAGGGCCTGGTAGCTGATCTTGTCGTCGTCGAAGGTATTGACGGCGACCTGCACGGCACCCGACCACTCGCGGGTCTGGCCCAGGGGGACGCCGGCGCCGTCCCCGCCGGGCGTGTAGACCTGGTTCTCGAAGTCGGCGCGGTCCGTCGGCAGGAAGCGCCGCTCGCCGTAGACGTAGTCGTCGAAGACGTAGCGCCGTCCGCTGAGCAGGTAGGTCACGTTCTTCCCGGGCAGCGGTCCGGTGAGGGTCAGCTGGTAGCTCTGGGTGCCCGCAAGATGGACCGTGTCGTCGGTCCGGCGCTGCTCCTCGCGGCCGGGGAAGAAGAAGCCGCCCGCGTAGGCCTCGCCGTCGGCCTGGAAGTCCTGCGTGCCCTGCTTCAGCACCGCGTTGACCACGCCGCTCATGGCCTGCCCGTACTCGGCGTCGAAGGTGCCGCTGATGACCTGCACCTCCTGCAGCAGCGAGCGGTCGATGCGCAGGGACGACTTGTTGTCGAAGGCGTTGTTCACGCTCACGCCGTCGACCTGGTACTGGACCTCGCCCTGCCGCCCGCCGCGGAAATGCCCGTCCACGACGCCGGCCTGGAGGTTGACGATGTCCTCCAGGTCCTGGACCGGCAGCTGCTCGATCTCCTCGGTGGTGACGTTGGCCTGGGAGCTGGTCTGCTTCAGGTCCACCGGGGGCCGGGTGGCGACGACGATGACCTCCTCGGCCTTGAGCGTGGTGTCGCCCATGGCGACGTCCACCTTGGCGATGGCGTCGGCCGAGACCACCACCTCCTGCACCGTGACCGGGTTGAAGCCCAGGCGGCTGATCTTCACCTCGTAGGTGCCCGGCTGCACGTTCAGGATGGTGAAGTTGCCCTCGGCGTCGACGTAGGCGCCCAGCCGCGTGCCGACCACCAGCACCGTCGCCGCGACCACCGGCCGGCCGTCCTGGTCCAGGACGCGGCCGGAGATCGTGCCGGTGGTGCCGGCCAGGACACGGACCGGTGCCGCCGCCGCCAACGACAGCACCAGGGCCAGGGCCAGGATCCTCTGCTTCCTCATCCGCACCGTGCCGGGCCTCCGTCAACGGGTCCGGGCGGGGGCGTCCCGCGACGCCCCCGCCTCGTCTGTGCTTCTACTTCACGACCGTCGTCTTGCCCTGCAGCGTCGCGCGCAGGGCCCCGCTGGCCGGATCGACCAGCTTCAAGCGGTACAGGTACGTGCCCGACGCGGGCTTGTCGCTCCGGAAGAGGGTCTCGCGGCTTTCGCCCGCCGGCCGCTCGCCCAGGGAACGACGCTCGACCAGCCGGCCGCGCACGTCGTAGATCTCCAGGGTCACCAGGTTGCCGGCCGGCAGCGAGTAGGCGATCTGCGGCCGCTGCGAAGGATTGGCACGGTTGCGCACCGTGCCGTAGACCACGGGGTCGAAGCCGGCCGGTCCGTCGCCGACCGACGACAGGCCGGTCGCCAGCTTGGCCCAGGGAGCGCAGCACTCGTACTCGTACTCGCGGTACCACCAGGTCCGCGTGCCGTAGCTGTCGGTGTAGGGGACGAACGAGTCGCCATCCAGCAGCGTCACGCCGAAGAAGAAATCGCCGTCGCCCAGGTTCGCGGGATAGCCCAGCGCGGTCAGGTCCACGGCGAGCTCGGCGGTGTAGCCGGTGTCGACCTGCTGGCCGAGGGTGTCGACCGTGGTCCCGGCCATCAGCGAGATGGCCACCTGCGCGTCGCCGGCGCCGACCAGGGACAAGAGGTAGTCCTGGGCGATCGCGTTGCCGTCCGGGCCGACCTGGAACGAAAGCCGGCGACCCAGCAGGTTGTTGTCGCTGTGGCGCACGGTGTAGTCGTTGATGGTCAGCAGCGCCCCGTCCCAGCGGTTGAAGTCCGGGTGGTACTGCACGACGCCGTCGTGGACCTCGAAGCCCACGTAGAGCATCGGGCCGTCGTGGAAGACCTTCACCGTGGCGTCGGCGGGGTCCAGGATGTCGGCCTGGCCGGCGTTGACCACCGGCTGGTACTGGCCGGAGCGGTACGGCCCGACGCCGTCGTAGGTCGCCCGCAGGGCGGTGTCGTCCCAGCGAAGGTCGAAGGTGTAGACCCCGGGATCGCTCCAGACGCCCTCGTCCAGGTCGCCGTCGACGGTGCCGCCGAAGGCCAGGTTCGGGATCACCAGCTCGGGCCCGATCTCCGGCGCGGGGCCCGACGCGACGGTCACGTCCGGGCGCGCGTGGATCCGCACCTCGTTGTACCAGGAGGCGTTGCCCCAGGGGCTCTGCCACCAGACGCGGTTCGAGCTGAAGGTGGTCGCGTTGATGGGCCAGAACCAGTCGGTGTCGTAGATCGACACGTTCCACTCGATGATGTCGCCGCCGGCCTGCGTCACGTCGTAGCCCATGACGCCGAGGTCGAAGCGCATCTCGATCGTGTAGCCGGTGTCCAGCGCCGTGTCGCTGTTGCTCAGGCCGTGCACCACCGTGACCGCGTCCCAGGCGGCGATCTGCTCGGGGGTGCGCGCGGTGTAGGGCGGCCACTCGGCCCAGCGGCCGATGAAGGCGGGCACCTGGCCGGTGGGCTGGGGATCGACGGATTCGGGATTCCACCAGAGGTAGGCGTACTCGGCCGGCGGCTTGGGGAAGCCCGGGTCCAGGCGGTTCTTGATGGCCATCAGGAGGCCGTCGAAGCGGTTGAAGTCCCTGCTGCCGCCCACGGACTGGTCCTGGACCTCGGCGCCCAGGTAGAGCTGGTTGTCGCGGACCAGGAACCGCAGCGTGGCGCTGGTGGGATCGGAGGGCGGCCACCCCGACTCGGATTTCCAGCCGCTGCCGGGGTTCCCGGCGTTCTGCTGGTACTGGATCACCTTGGTCTCGGCCTGGGCCCAGTCGGCCTCGTCCAGCACGCCGTCCAGGGTGATGGGCCCGGTGGCGTGGCGGGCCCAGATGGCGTCCAGGCGCTCGGCCTGGGCTGCCGTGGCGGCGGCCATCGCCGCAAGCACCAGCAGCATCGTCGTGATCGTGCGCGTCGCGTTCATCGCATTGACCTCCCGGCCGGACTCGCCCCGCAGGACTCCCGGATCGTCAGACTGGCCGGCAGCACGCGGTTCACGCTAGGCCGGCCGTTATCTTCATCGTCAAGGTACTCGAGCATCAGGGTCACGGCTTCACGCCCGAGCGCGAAAGTGTCGACATCGACGGTGGTCAGGGGGGGATTGAGGTAGCGGGTGGTGGTCTGGTTGTCGAAGCCGGCGACAGCCACGTCGCCGGGCACCTGCAGGCCGGCCTCGCGCAGGGCGCTCAGCAGGCCGATGGCCATGTTGTCGTTGGCGGCGAAGACCGCCGTCGGCCGCGGCCGCCGGGCCAGGATGCGCCGGGCGGCGGCGTAGCCCGAGGCCTCGCGGAAGTCGCCGGGCACCACCTGGGCGGTGCCGGGATCCAGGCCGGCGTCCACCAGGGCCCGGCGGAAGCCGCGGGCGCGCTCCTCCGCGTCCCGGTTGCCCGCGGGCCCGGCGACCATGGCGACCTCGCGGTGGCCCAGCCCCAGCAGATGGTCCGTCACCAACCGGGCCCCGCCGTAGTTGTCGACCGAGACCGACGAGCAGCCCGGCACCGCGACGCTGGGATTGAGCAGGACCACGGTGATCCGCTTGCGGATGCGCTCGACCGTCTCGATGGACGCGGCGTCCGGCACCATCATCAGCAGACCGTCGATGCGGCCCAGCATGGCCCGGGCCGCCCCCAGCACCTCGTCGCCGCTGGCGTGGGAACTGGAGAACAGCAGCTGGTAATGGCGTTCGTGGACGACGCTGTCGATGCCGCGGATGATCTCCGAGTAGAACTCGCCGAACAGGTCCGGCAGCAGGACGCCGAAGGTGTGGCTGAGGCTGGTGGTGAGGCTGCGGGCGGCCCCGTTGGGCCAGTAGTCGAGGGAGGCGGCCGACTCCAGCACGCGCTGGGCGGTCTCGCCGGTGACCAGCGGGTTGTTGTTGAAGACCCGCGAGACGGTGGCGATGGAGACGTTGGCGGCGCGCGCGACGTCGCGGATGGTCGCCAAGGCGATGCTCCCCGGAATGGACCCGCGCGCCACTTCCCTGGGGCGCGCCGGGCCGGCCGAAACCGGCAACGGGCAATCCTCGTCCGCTTGCAATGTAAACGGTTACATATGGCGGATTGCTTGTCAATCCCATCTTTGACAAAATGCTGACCATCCCTTAATAATGCCCCACCCGCCCGTTGCCGCGGGGCAGCAGGCCCCGGCCCGAAGAGGACG
>JACZKN010000595.1 GCA_014859985.1 Candidatus Krumholzibacteriia bacterium
GGGTTGGGGGCAGGCGGTGCCGGAGGCTAAGGGGCACGTGCCCGCTCGCGAGGGAAAGGTGAGGGGGAGCCATCGATCCGCAGCCGAACACCGAGGGAGTCCGCTACTAAGAAGCCTAACTATCCGTTCAATCTGACTGAACCGCCCCGGACATCGCCAAGGCCCGCCTGTGGGGCCGCGAGGAGGGCGGCCTCGACCGGGTCAGGCGTCAATGCCGGCATCGTCCCGCAGCACCGCCTCCACCGACCTGACCGTCTCCGGCGCAAACCGCGCCAGCTCCCCGGGCTCCAGGAGGCCAAGCGACGCGATCACGTGCAGATGCAGCAGCATCATCGAGCGTCGCGGGTCGTCGAAGGCCGCCTTCATCTCCCGGTCCCTGTCGTGCAGCCAGCGCTCGATAGCGACGTAACGGTCGTAGTCCGAGCCAGCCTCATCCCGGAGCATGCGGTCCACGGTCTCAAGGGCGCGCCGGCAAAAACGCTGCAGCGCGACCTCGCGCAGTTCGCGGAACACCTTCCAGTCGGATTCAGGACCTCGCTGCGCCATACTCACCGTCCTTCCGGCGGCGATCTCCGCTACCTCGGCCCCACCGCCCTGACAAGCAGCACCTCGATGTTCACCGTCTCGACGTTGCACACGCCGTCCTTGACGACGATCCCCGCCCGGCTCCACGGCTCGTAGCCGTCCTTCGCGATGAGCACCGTGTAGGTCCCTGCCCGCTCCTCGGGGCCGGCGACGAACGGGTACTGCAGGGAATCCGGCAGCGCGCCGTCGCAGTACGGCTCCAGTTCGGCGACGAAATCGCCGTCCATCGCCCACACCCGCGCCCCGCAGGCCGCGGGCAGCAGGGTCTCGGCGTCGAGCACCTTGAGCGACAGGGCGGGCAACACTTGCGCGGGGCAGTCCCCCGGGCCGCCGGAGTCGAAGCAGCCGGCGCCGAGCAACAGGCAAGCCAGCACGGCGGCGGCGGGCACGAAGTGGTGGAGGCGCGTCTTCTCTCGTTTCACGAATTGCTCACTTCCGCCGGAACCTGGGGATCATTCTACACCCCCCGGGGCCCACCCCGAAACTCCCGCCTTGCCCCATCCCTAATCAGGACCTAGATTGCCCGCATGATCACCTCCACGGCATACCGCAGC
Source organism: Candidatus Krumholzibacteriia bacterium (assembly GCA_014859985.1). Lineage (GTDB taxonomy): Bacteria > Krumholzibacteriota > Krumholzibacteriia > LZORAL124-64-63 > LZORAL124-64-63 > JACZKN01. Next base: position 1,140 of record JACZKN010000595.1, read on the forward strand.
TTGCCTAGGCCTCCGCGTGCCGCCCGGCATTCCGCGTTCGATCGCCCCACTCCGCCCTGATCCACCGCCAGCAGGTCGCATCCCGGAGGGCCGCTCGCCGGTCCCTCCCTTGATCCGTCCCTAAACGGTCCCGGCAAGTGAGCATATGGAAAACAGTTCCGCACCCGCTCCGGTCGATCCCGCGCTCCTTCCGGAGATCGCGCGGCGGCGCACGTTCGCCATCGTGTCGCACCCGGACGCCGGCAAGACCACCCTGACCGAGAAGTTCCTGCTCTACGGCGGGGCGGTGCACCTGGCCGGGTCGGTGACCGCGCGCCGCAACCAGCGCGCCACCACCTCGGACTGGATGGAGCTGGAGAAGAAGCGCGGCATCTCCATCAGCTCGACCGTGCTGCAGTTCGACTACCACGGCTTCCGCGTCAACCTCCTGGACACCCCCGGCCACAGCGACTTCTCCGAGGACACCTACCGCGTCCTGACCGCCGTCGACGCGGCGGTCATGGTCATCGACGCGGCCAAGGGCATCGAGAACCAGACGCGCAAGCTGTTCGAGGTCTGCCGCCAGCGCGGCGTGCCCATCTTCACCTTCATCAACAAGCTGGACCGGCCGTCGCGCGAGCCCCTGGACCTGCTGGACGAGCTGGAGGACGTGCTGGGCATCGCCGCCTACCCCATGAACTGGCCCCTGGGCACGGGGCTCGACTTCCGCGGGGTCTGGGACCGGCGCACCAGGATGGCGCACATCTACGAGCCGACCGCGCACGGCATCCACCGCGCGCCGGTCACCAACGTCGAACTGTCCGACCCGGTGATCCGCGACCTCCTGAGCGAGGCGGCCTACGAGGCTCTTCTGGAGGAGGTGGAGCTGCTCGACGGCGCCGGCACCCATTTCGACGCAGCGGCCGTCGCGACGGGCCGCCAGACGCCGGTCTATTTCGGCAGCGCGCTCAACAACTTCGGGGTGCAGCCGCTGCTGGACGGGTTTTTGGAGCACTCCTGTGCGCCGGGACCGCGCCGCAGCGGCGCCGTCCTGGTCCAGCCCCACCAGGACGCGTTCACCGGCTTCGTCTTCAAGATCCAGGCGAACATGGACCCGCGCCATCGCGACCGGATCGCCTTCGTCCGCGTGGTTTCGGGGAAGTTCACCCGGGACATGACCGTGACCGTGTCCCGCACCGGCGAGCGCACCCGCCTGTCCAATTCGGCGAAGGTCTTCGGCCGCGACCGCGAGACCGTGGACGAGGCCTACCCGGGCGACGTGGTGGGCATCGTCGGCAACTCCCGGTTCGTCATCGGCGACACCCTGACCGAGGACCCGTCCATCCGCTTCGACGAGATCCCGCGCTTCACCCCCGAGTGCTTCAGCTACCTGGAGAACACCGACACCGCGACCTTCAAGCGCTTCCGCGACGGCATGGACCAGCTCCTGCAGGAGGGCGTGGTCCAGCGCTTCGAGCGCCCGGACGCGAGCCGCCAGCGCCAGCTGATCGGCGCGGTGGGCCCGCTGCAGTTCGAGATCGTCCAATACCGCCTCGAGAGCGAGTACGGGGCCGCGCCGCGCGTCTCGCCGGCCCCCTGGACGGTGGCCCGCTGGGTCGAGCCCGCCGCCGCCGCCCCGGCCCTGCAGCTGCCCCGGGACTGCTGCCTGGTCCGCGACGACCACGGCCGCCCGGTCGCGCTGTTCGACAGCGAATGGAGCTTCCGGTTCTTCCGCGACCGCAATCCCGAGGTTTCGCTGGGGGGGCCGCCGTTTCGGCACGGGGAACCTGCCGATTACCATGAAAACCGATAGGTAGGCGATCGGTATTCATGGTGGGGCCCGCATGCCATCGACCAGTTCTGGCCCGCGCCGTACCCCCTGCCACTATTCAGGACTTTGCATATCCTGTTGCCACCGCGCCCACCCGCGCGCCCGATCCGGACCACCATCCCCGGCGCCCTGCGCCTCGCCATAAGGAGACCGACCCATGAGCACCCGTCTGATCACCGTCTTCGGCGCCACCGGCGCCCAGGGCGGCGGCTTGGCCCGCGCCATCCTGGCCGACCCCGCCTGCGGCTTCACCGTCCGCGCCGTCACCCGCAGGCCCGCTGCCGACGCCGCCAAGGCCCTCAAAACGGCCGGCGCCGAAGTCGTCGCCGCCGACCTCGACGACACCGCCTCGATCGCCCGCGCCCTCGACGGCGCCTGGGGCGCCTTCTGCGTCACCAACTTCTGGGAGCACTTCTCGCCGGAGAAGGAGCTGGCCCAGGCCGACGCCATGGCCAAGGCCGCCAAGGATGCGGGTCTGGGCCACGTGATCTGGTCCACGCTCGAGGACACGCGCACGCTGCTGCCGGTGGGCAGCGGCCGCATGCCGGTGCTGATGCAGAAGTACAACGTGCCCCACTTCGACGCCAAGGGCGAGGCCAACGCCTGCTTCACCGGCCGCGGCCTGCCCGTCACGCTGCTGCACACCTCGTTCTACTGGGACAACTTCATCGCCTTCGGCATGGGGCCCCAGCCGGGACCCGACGGCGAGCTGGCCATCACCCTGCCGTTGGGCGAGTCCCGCCTGCCGGGCATCGCGGTCGAGGACATCGGCCGCTGCGCGCTGGGCGTCCTGCGGGCCGGCCCCGACGGCGTGCCGCAGACCCTGGGCATCGCCGGCGAGCACCTCACGGGGGCCGAGATGGCCGCCGGCTTCAGCCACGTGCTGGGCCGTCCGGTGAAGTACAACGCCATCGCCCTGGACGCCTACCGCGGCCTGGGCTTCCCCGGCGCCGACGACCTGGGCAACATGTTCCAGTTCAAGCAGGAGTTCGCGGGCGCGTTCGCCGGGCTGCGGGACGTCGCGGCGTCGCGGCGGCTGAATCCGCAGCTGCAGACGTTCGGGCAGTGGTTGGAGGGGCATCGGGG
>JACZKN010000596.1 GCA_014859985.1 Candidatus Krumholzibacteriia bacterium
GTCGCCGATCACCAGGGTGATCCGCGCGCCGCGCTCGCAACGCTCGAGACAGCGGCGGCCGGCCTGCGGGGCACGGCCGTCGACGTGCGCTGCGGCTGCCGGGTCGTGGCCGGGTACGCCCCCGGGAGGCTGCTGGTGCGCCGCGGCGCTGACCTGGCCGCGCTGGAGGCCGGGCGCGTGGTCTGGGCCGGCGGTGCCCTGGACACCCTGGGGCTCTTCGCGGGCAACGACACGCCGGGCGCCCTGGGCCCGCGGGCCGTGTACCGTCTGCTGCTGCGGGACCGGCTACCGGTGGCGGGGTGCCACGCCCTGCTGGTTGGCGGCGGGCTGGACCTGTGGCTGGCGGCGGCGCTGCTGGCGGCGCGCGGCGCGCGGATCACCCTGGTGATCGGCGACGGCGCACCCCACGCGGAGATCGCCGCCGCGGTGGACCGCAAGTGGCAGCTGAACACGGGGCTCGTCCTGCAGGAACTGGCGCGCCGCGGCGAGGGCCGGTTGCACGGGACCTTCGCCCCGGGCGGGGACACCACCGGCCCGGGCGAGACCCACATGGGCATGGAGACCGACCTGGCCGTGGTCTGCGGCCGCGGCAAGCCCACCTACGACATCCCCTACCAGCTGGGCGCGGACCTCGTGCTGGATCCGGCGCGCGGCGGGTTCATCGCCCCGGCGTCGGCCGCCTTGCCGGGCGGCACCGCCTTCGCCGCCGTCGGCGAGGCAGCGGGCCTGCTGCCGGACGAGGTCCTGGGCGCGGCTCCGGAGGTGCGAAGGTGAGCAAGGGCAAGATCTTCCTGTGCCGCTGCGAGGACGTGACGCTCCACGAGTTCCGCGCGGCCTACCGGGAGGGATTCACGGAGATCGAGTCCCTCAAGCGCTACACCGGGGTCTCCACCGGCTTCTGCCAGGGCAAGGGCTGCCTGGCCGAGTCGGCGCTGGAACTGGCGCGGCTGCGGGGCGCCGAACCGGGCACCGTACGGCCCACCAACATCCGTCCGCCGGCCGAGCCGTTGACCTTCGGCCAGCTGGCGGCCCTGGACGTCCCTGCGCCGGCGGCGGCCCCCGCCCAGGAGAAGCCATGATCCCCCTGAGCACCGGACCGGTGCCCGCCACCGCCGAAGCCGTGGTGATCGGCGGCGGCGTCAACGGGCTGTGCGCCGCCTACGAGCTGGCCAAGCTCGGCCTGAAGCGTGTCGTGGTGCTGGAGAAGAACTACATCGGCTCCGGCAGCACCGGCCGCTGCGGCGGCGGGATCCGGGCCCAGTGGACCACGACGGAGAACATCCGCCTGGCCCAGGAATCGGTGCGCATGTACGAGAACATGGCCACCGAGCTGGGCTACCAGGTGTTCTTCCGCCAGGGCGGCTACCTCATGGTGACCGAGGAAGAGAAGCACCTTGCGGCCATGCGCGACGCCGTCGCCCTGCAGAACAGCTGCGGCGTCCCGACGGAGTTCCTGCAGCCGCAGGAATGCCGCCGGATCGTCCCGGACCTGGACGTCAGCCGCCTGGCCGGCGCCACCTTCTGCCCCGAGGACGGCACCGCCTACCCCTTCGCCGTCACCTGGGGCTACGCCCGGGCCTGCCTGCGCCTGGGCGTGTCGATCTTCATCCGCACCGGGGTGACGGCCATCGTCAGCGACGGCGGCCGCATCACCGGCGTCCAGACCGACCGCGGCCCGATCGCGGCCCCGGTGGTGGTCAACTGCGCCGGCCCCTGGTCGCGGCACATGGCGGCGATGGTCGGCGTCGCCCTGCCCAACCGGCAGGAACGCCACGAGATCATGGTGTCGGAGTCGCTCAAGCCCTTTCTCGAGCCCATGGTGATCTCCATCACCAACGGCATCTATTTCAGCCAGAGCATGCGCGGCGAGATCGTCGGCGGCATCGGCGACCCCGCCGAGCCCCACTGGACCGATCCCGGGCAGTTCGACACCCGCAGCCAGCTGCGCTTCGCCGTGCGCTTCGCCAAGGCCCTGCTGGCCTACTACCCCCGCGCGGCCGGCGTGCGCATGATGCGCCAGTGGGCGGGCATGTACGACGTGACCCCCGACCACCGGCCCATCCTGGGCGGCGTGCCCGGGCTGGAAGGCTACTGGCACATCTGCGGCTTCAGCGGCCACGGCTTCATGCTCGGCCCCATGACCGGCAAGCGCATGGCGAAACACATCGTCAGCGGCGAGCCCGACGACATCATCTCTTCATTGTCCCTCTCCCGTTTCGACTCGGGTGAGACAGTGGCGGACGCCTTCGTCGTCGGTTAGGGCAGGGGACTGTACGGAAGGAAGCGGCGCGGTCCTCGGCCTTCGGCCTGCGGAGTGCGCCGCTTCCTTCCGTACAGTCCCCTGCCCGGCCCAACGACGAAGGCGTTCGCACCCTATCGGCCGAGTACATCGGTCAGGGCGGCATCGAGTTCGGGGAAGCGGAACTTGAAGCCGCGGGCGCGCAGGGCGTTGGGCAGGACTCGCTGGCCGTTGAGGACCAGGTCGGCCTGCTCCCCCAGCAGCAGGCGCAGGGCGAAGGCGGGCGCGGGCAGGACGGCGGGCTTGCCCAGGGCGCGGCCCAGGGCCCTGGCGAAGGCGGCCTGGGTGGGGGGATTGGGGACCGAGGCATTGACGGGCCCGGCCAGGGCGGGCGTGTCCAGGGCGAACAGGATCGCCGCGACCAGGTCCTCCAGGTGGATCCAGGGCTGGTACTGGCGGCCGCCACCCAGGGGACCGCCCAGGCCCAGGCGGAAGGGCCGCAGCATCACTGGCAGGGCGCCGCCGTCGCGGGCCAGGACCATGGCGATGCGCAGCAGCACGACCCGGGCACCCTCGCGCTCGGCGTTGCGGGCGGTGTTCTCCCACTCCACGGCCAGGTGGGCCAGGAAGTCCTGGCCTGGCTGGGCGTCCTCGCCCAGGGCCCGCTCGCCGCCGTCACCGTAGTAGCCGACGGCCGAGGCGCTGACCAGGGTCAGCGGACGGTCGGCGGCGGCCACGGCCGCGGCCACGTGGTCGGTGACGGCCAGCCGGGAGCGCCGGATGCGGCGCTTGCGGGCGGCGGTCCAGCGGCCGCCGCCCACCGACTCGCCGGCCAGGTTCACCACCGCGTCGCAGGTGGCCAGGCGGTCCTGCCAGCCGCCGGCCAGGTTCGGGTCGGCCCCCACCAGTTCGACCGCACCGGGCAGGCGGCCGCGCGCCCGCAAGGGGTCGCGGGTCACGCAGACGACCGCGTCGCCGCGCCGGTCCAGATCCTGGATCAGGCGGCGACCCACCAGGCCGGTGCCGCCGGTGACGAAAACGCGCATGCCGGAGCTCCTTCCCGGGAGCCGGGCCCCGGCCCCGCCCCCGGTGTGCAGACGGCCAGTGTACCGCCGGGCCGCCGGCCTGTCCACCGGCCCGCCGGAGCGCTTCCCTGGAACCGGCCCATCGCCTATCTTGGGTGGACCGCCGCGGCCCGATGCCCGGCCGCGGCCGCACCCCACGCAGCGGGAGACGCCATGGATTACCGGAACTTCGATTGCGAGATCGCCGACGGCAGCGCCCGCGTGCGCCTGATCGGGCCGGGCAGCCCGGAGATGGGTGAACTGTGCGACGAGTTCGTCGACCTGATGCTGCGGCTGCAGGAGGACAATGCCGTGCGCGTGGTGGCGGTGATGGACGGCGACCACGCCTTCGACCTGCACCACCACCTCGACGGTCTGGCCGAACCCCAGGAGGACGGCGGCGGCTTCGCGACCCTGGCCGCCGACGGCGAGGTCGCCCGGCGCCTGGTGACCCTGATCCAGGAGACGACCAAGCCCGTGGTCGCGATCACCCGCGGCGACGTGCGCGACTTCGGCCTGGGCTTCTACCTGGCCGCGGACATCCGCCTGGCCGCGCCCACGGCCAGCTTCTGCGTCACCGGCCAGACCACGGGGGTGATGCCGGGTTGGGGCCTGATCCACACCTTGCCGCGCCTGATCGGCCCGGGGCGCACCCTGGACTTCCTGTGGTCCGGCCGCGTGCTGGGCGCCGCGGAGGCCCACCGGCTGGGCCTGGTCGATCGCCTGCTGGGCGACGCGGCCTTCGAGGACGAGGTGGACGCCTACCTGGAACGGCTGCGGCGCCTGCCCCAACCGGCGGTGCGGCTGCTGAAGCTGGGCGTGCAGCAGGCCGCCCAGCTGGACATGACGGCCATGCTCGACTACGAGTGGGAATCGCAGCAGCAGTGCTGGCTCTCGCGGGAGACCGCCGAGGGCCTGCGGGCCTGGCAGGAGGGCCGCGACCCCGAACTCGACGCCCCGACGGCCGCCGAAGACGACTGACGGGCGCCCCGGCGGCAACAGGAAAGCCGCCCCCCGCTGGTGGGGGGGCGGCTTTGCTCTCGCCCGTAGGATCGGCCTGGCCGGATCTAGCGGAACAGGCTCTTGACCTCGCCCCAGGAGGCGTCCTCGGTCGGCACCGCGCACCCGCCATTGAGGCTGAACACGGGCACGTTGTCGCCGGTGACCGGGTCGCCGGTGCTGTTGACCAGCGGCAGGATGATGTTGTAGTCCGCGCCGTCCAGGTAGGCGCAGCTGCCCGGGATGCTCGGGAAGTAAGTGGGCGAGATGAACAGATCGGTCGGGGTGAGGGCGTCCTGCACGAACAGGCTGAAGGACATGAAGACCACCGTGCCGTTGCTGACGGGGGCGGGCTGGCCGTAGCCGACGAACCACTCGTTGACGCGGCTGGCCATGTTGAGCGCGTCGACCGGGTAGGCGACCGACAGCGGGCCGAAGGCCGGGCCCTCGACCTCGAGCTTCAGTTCGAAGCCGCCGACCGTGGGCGTCTCGATGCCGGTGCCCACCAGGTAGCAGGCGACCTCGCCCGTGCCGTAGCCGCAGTTCTCTTCGCCCGCGGGATCGAGGTACACGCCGATGTTGTTGGAGGACCAGTACTGCCCGAAAGCGGATCCGGCCATCAGGCTGAAGATGATCACGAGAGCCAGCTTCTTCATTGTAACGCTCCTCTGCAAGAACCCAAGTTGACCAATGGGGCGATTCCCCACGCGGACATATGCGGTGCATCAAGGAGTATAGCACCTGGGAGGAATCAGTACAGCAAAAAATCCGCGTTTAATTCGGTTTTCTCAAGGCGGATTTCAAAATCTTGCCGGAGGAGTTTTTTGGCAGATTCTCACGGAAGTGGATCATGCGGGGTAACTTGAAGAGAGCCAAGGTGTCCCGCAGATGGGCCAGGATCGCCTTTTCCGTCAAACCCGAGCCGGGGACGGGCACCACGTGGGCCTCGATGGCCTCGCCCAACAGTTCGTCCGGCACCCCGATCACGCAAACCTGTTCCACTCCTTGGACTTCGGCGATGGCGTCCTCGACTTCCTTCGCGCTGACCCGGTTGGCACCCGCCTTGATCATGTTCTTGATGCGGTCCACCAGGTAGATGTAGCCCTCGGCGTCGCGCCGGCCGAGGTCGCCGGTCAGCAGGTCGCCGTCCGGGGTCAGGACCAGGGCCGTCTCGGCCGGGTCGTTCCAGTAGCCTTGCATGATGTTCCCGCCGCGGGCCACCACCTGGCCCACCTCGTCCACCGCGCAATCGCTGCCGTCCTCGCGCCGCACCAGCAACTCGACGCCGGGGATGCCGACGCCGATGGAGCCCAGCTTCTCCTCCAGGCGCTCCGGGGGCACCCAGCTCAGGCGGGCGCAGGCCTCGGTCTGGCCGTACATGACGAAGAGGCGGGCCCGGCCGGCGAAGGCGTCGCGGATCCGGCGCACCAGGGCCGGGGCCATGCCGCCGCCGGCCTGGGTCAGGGTGCGCAGGTCCGGCAGCGTCCGCGTCAGGAAATCGGTGCGCGAAGCCAGGATCGCGTAGGTGGAGGGCACCCCGGCGAAGGTGGTCGCCCGCTGGGCGGCCATGGTGTCGACCACCGCCGACGGGTAGGCGAAGCGGTTGTCGATCACCAGGCACGCGCCGACGGCGGTGTGGGTCAGCAGCAGGGACTTGCCGTAGGAATAGTGGAACGGCAGGACCACCATCTGGCGGTCCTCGGGCTGCGGGTCGAGGTAGGCCCGGATCTGCCGGGTGTTGGCCGCCAGGTTGCGGTGCAGCAGGGTCACGCCCCGGGGCACGCCGGTCGAGCCGCTGGTGTAGAGGATGGCCGCCAGGTCGTCACCGCCGACGGGGACGGCCGGGCGCGCCGACGACGAGGCCTCCACCTCGGCCGCCGCGTGCACCTGCAGGCCCGCGGGCAGGTCCCACTGGGGCGACACCCGGTCGACGATCACCCGCTCCAGCCCAGGCAGGTCTGCCGTGACCAGGGGCAGGTCCCGCCGCACCTGGGCCGCCTCGGTGACCAGGGCCCGGGCCCCCGAATCGGCCAGCAGTCGCCGATGGGATTCGGCACGGTTGGCGCCGTTCAGGGCCACCACGCAGCCGCCGGCCTTGAGGATGCCGAAGAACCCCGCCACGTAGCCGAGGCCGTTGTCCGCCAGCAGGCCCACCCGGTCGCCGACCTCGAGGCCACGGCCGGCGAGCAGGTTGGCCAGGCGGTTGGCCCGCTCCTCGACCTGGGCCCAGGTCCAGCTCTGCTGCCCGTGGACCAGCCCGACGGCCGCGCCGCGGCGGTCGGCCGCACCCTCGAGCAGACGATGCAGGGGCGCCGCGGCGGGTTCCATGGCGCCTCCTAGGCGGCCTTCTTGCGGCCGACGAAACCCACCAGGTTGGCCACCGAGTCGAGATTGTCGGGCACCAGCTCGTCGTCGGCCACCGTCACCCCGAACTCCTGCTCGAGGAAGGCCACCAGCTCCATCACCCCCACCGAGTCGATGATGCCGCCGTCCAGCAGGGACATCGTGTCGTCGGCCAGGGGCGCGGCGTCGCCGAACAGGAAGTTCTCGACGATGTAGGCGTGCACCTTGTCGCGTACGGTCATGGGTCCGTCTCTCCAGGTCTGCCCCGGGGGGCTGGGTCTTGGCTTCAGGGTCCTGCCGGCCCGGTCCGCCAGGCGAGCTGGCCGGGCCCGAGCACCAGGGGGGCCAGGCGCTCGGCGAAGCCGGGGCCGAAATCGTGTTCGAGCAGGCGGCCGCTGAGGGCCGCGGTGAAGGCCATGTTGTCGCGGGTACTGGTCAGGCGCCCCGCCTCCCACTTGCGCACCAGGGCGGCCACCCGGCCCGGGTGCCAGTGGCTGTCCGGACGGTCGCCGAGGAACTCGGCCACCACCCTTCTGCCGACCGGCGTGGCGAAACTGGCGGCGTCCGGGGCCCGGTAGGGCTGCTTCGGCCTGCGCAGGATATCCTCCGGCAGCAGATCCGCCACCCCCCGTTTCAGTATCGACTTTTCCACGAGGGACTCAAGCTTGGCCGAGGCGGGGATGGTGCCGGCGTAGTCGGCCAGCCGGTGGTCCAGGAACGGGAACCGTCCCTCCACCGAGTTGCCCATGAGCATGCGATCGCCCTGGGAACTGAGGAGGTAGCCCGCCAGGAACGTGGTCATCTCCAGGTACTGGGCCCGGGCCACGGTGCCCCAGCGGGCGAAGTCCGCGGGCAGGGAGGCGGCCAGCCGCGCCTCGGCGGCGGGCACGGCGCCGTCAGGTACGTCCACCAGCAGGGCAGCCACCGCCCTAGTGTTGTTCCAGCGCGGCCGGTGGCTGAAGAAGGGATCGTCGGTCTGTTCGAGGCCCTGGCCGTAGAACTGCCGCAGGAATTCCGGCGGCGACTGGGTCAGGTACGGGTACAGCCGGGTCAGCAGCATGACCCGGGCCCGGGACCGGGGCTCGCGGCTCCAGAAGCGCCTGACCTTGGCCTCGCGGAAGATGTTGTAGCCGGCGAAGACCTCGTCCGCCCCCTCGCCCGTCAGCACGACCTTGAAACCCTCGTCGTGGGCCAGCCGGGACAGGGCGTGCAGGGGCGCGGGCGCCGTGCGCAGCAGCGGGGTCTCGGCCAGCCAGACCACGTCCCGGAAGCGGCCGGCGATGGCCTCGCCGTCGACCGTGACCGAGGCGTGCTCGGTGCCGATGTGCCGGGCCATGCGCTGCTGCCAGGCGGTCTCGTCGAAGGCCGGGTCGGTGAAGCCCACCGAGAAGGTCTTCAGGCGGTGGTCGGTGTAGTGGTGGATCAGCGCCGCCGTGGTGGACGAATCCAGGCCGCCGGAGAGGTACGCGCCCACGGGCACGTCGGCGCGCAGGCGGATCACCGCGGCGTCCACCAGGCGTTCGCGCACCCCGGCGACCAGGCGCGCCAGTTCGTCGGGCGCCACCCGGCGCCGGTCCTCCGCCTCCGGCAGGAAGGTGGGGTGCCAGTAGCGCCGCAGCCGCAGGCACGCCGGCAGGGGCGCCTCCGGCGGCGGGCCCTGGGGCCGCTCTTCCACCACGGCCACGTGCCCGGGCGGGATCTGGGCCACACCGGCGAACGCCGTGCGCGGCGCGATGGTCACCCAGAAGGTGCCCACCTCCGCCAGGGCGGCCGGGTCCAGCGCCGGCGCGAAGCCGGGGAACGCCCGCAGGGCCTTGATCTCCGAGCCGAACAGGAGCTGACCCCGGTGCTCGGCCACGTAGAGCGGCCGGATGCCGAAGCGGTCCCGCGCCAACAGCAGGCGCCGGCGGCGGCGGTCCCTTATCGCGAAGGCGAACTGGCCCACGAAGCGGTCGACGCAGGCGTCGCCCCACTCCTCGTAGGCGTGGACGATCACCTCGGTGTCGCTGCGGGTGCGCAGGACGTGGCCCTTGGCTTCCAGCTCGGCGGCCAGCTCGATGTAGTTGAAGACCTCGCCGTTGAAGGTGATCCAGATCGAGCCGTCCTCGTTGCACAGGGGCTGCTGGCCGGTCACCACGTCGATGATGCTCAGGCGGGCGTGGCCGAAGAAGACCGTGTCGTCCCGCCAGGCCCCGAACTCGTCCGGGCCCCGGTGGCGCATCACGCCGATCATGCGTTCGGGGGCGCCGTCGGGCAGGGACAACGGCCCGTCCAGCGCCAGCACGCCGCAGATACCGCACATGGACTCGGGACCTCCCCCGGCGCTTCCTGCGGGCCGCCGGGCCGTTCGCAGACCAACGAGAAAAACCGGGTACGCCCGGCCTTTTCCCCGTGATAGTGTAACTCCGCAAGTCCGCATGGCAACCACAAGTGCCGCGAACCGGAGGTTTCCGACGTGCGCTCCATCCCGCTGTTTCTGCTGGCGGCCCTGCTGGCCGCCCAGCCGGCCGCCGCCGCCCCGGCCCCGGCCGACCCGCCTGCCCGCACCCACGACATCGAACCCGGGGACTATTTCGGCATCATCGGCCTGGGGAGCCTGGCCGTCTCCCCGGACGGGGCCTGGATCGCCCATACCGAAAGCCGCTGGGGCACCGGCAAGGAGGGCCGCGACACCGACCTGTGGGTGGTCTCCCGCGACGGCAAGGTGCGGCGCCGCCTGACCTTCGACGGCCTGGGCGCCGGAGGCGTGGCCTGGGGCCCGGACGGCCGGGAGATCTGGTTCCTGGCCAAGGACGACGCCGGCCGCGAGGATCCGCCCCGGGACGGCAGCCGGCAGGTGTGGCGGATCACCGCCACGGGTGGCGAACCCGTGCCGGTCACGCGGGCGGACGACGGCGTGCTGGACTTCGTGCTCACGCCGGACGGCCGCACCCTCTACTACCGCACCGCCAAGGACCACAGCGACGAGGACACTTGGCAGGAACTGCGCGGGAAGTACAAGGACCTCGAGTACGGCCACGGCGAGCGCAGCCTGCACGCCGTGCGCAAGCTGGACCTGGCGAACTGGCGCGACGAGGAGGTCCTGGCCGCCGACCGGGTGATCTGGGAGATGGCCCTCTCCCCCGACGGCCGGCAGCTGGCGCTGATCACCACCGAGGACAACGAGCTCATCTTCATGGAGGGCTGGTCGCAGGTGGAGGTCCTGGACCTGCAGGGCGGCACCCTGGCTGCGGTCACGCCGTCGGGCTGGCGCGACGACCACCCGTCCCCCTACGGCTGGCTGGGCGACCTGGCCTGGTCGGCCGACAGCCGCGCCCTGGCCTTTGCGGTCAGCTACGACGGCTACGCCACGCGCCTCTATGCCGCCGAGCGCGGCACCACGGGCTGGGAGCTGTGGGTCGTGCCGCGACCCCATCCGGTGTACTACGACGGCGGCCTGGTCTGGCGCGGCACGGGCCGCACCCTCTGCTACCGCGGCGAGAGCATGGCCCGCGTGCGGGTGCACCAGGTGGCGGACGTGAAGGCCGGCGGCCAGGGCCAGACGAGCCTCGTGGCCGACGGCGACGGCGTGGTCCTGGACTTCGGCTTCGACCGCAAGGGAGGCAGCCCCGCGGTCATCCTCGAGACCCTGACCGCCATGAACGACGTCTACGCGGTGGCCGGAGCGGACAAGCTGCACCGCCTGACCAACGTCAATCCCCAGGTGGACACCTGGAAGTTGCCGCAGATCCGCCACGTGAGCTGGACCGGCGGCGACGGCGACACGGTGTGGGGCATCCTCGAGCTGCCGCCCGCCTACCGGGACGGCGACGGCCCGCTGCCGGCGGTGGTCGAGCTGCACGGCGGGCCCACCGCCAGCACGAAGCATCACCTGCGTTTCTGGATCTACGGCCGCGCCCTGCTGCCTTGCAAGGGCTACGCCCTGCTCAGTCCCAACTACCACGGCTCCACCGGCTACGGCGACGCCTTCCTGGAGAAGCTGATCGGCCGGGAGAACGAGATCGAGGTGGCCGACATCGCCGCGGGCACGCGCTGGCTCATCGACCAGGGCATCGCCGACCCGGCGCGCATCGGGGTGATGGGCTGGAGCAACGGCGGCTACCTGACCAACTGCATGATCGTGGCCGAGCCCGACCTCTACGCCGCCGCCAGCAGCGGCGCCGGCGTGCTGGACATGGTGATCCAGTGGGGCATCGAGGACACCCCCGGGCACGTGATCAACTTCGTGGAGGGCCTGCCCTGGGAGGTGCCCGACCACTACCGCAGCGCCTCGCCCCTGTTCGTGCTGGACCGGGTCAGGACCCCGACCCTGATCCACGTGGGCGGCAACGACCCGCGGGTGCCGCCGGCCCACAGCCGGGCGCTCTACCGGGCGCTGCACCACTACCTGCAGGTACCCACCCACCTGGTGGTCTACCCCGGTGAGCCCCACGGGCTGACCACGCACGAGAACCGCCTGGCGAAGATGGAGTGGGACCTGGCCTGGTTCGGCAAGTATCTCGGCGCCCCGGACGAGGCCGCCGGGAAAGATTAACCGCAAGTAAAACAACATGTATGCTATGAGGAGGCCTGGGCTTGCCCCAGGCCTCTTCGTGATCCCACCTCAATTCCTACCGTTACTATATGTTATTTATTTCGCGGTAGCTGTTAAATTTTAGATTGACCGTGCCGATGACCCGACCTAACGTTCGCCGAAGTGAATCAACGTTTACTCCCACCGCGGAGGTCTCCTATGCGGCGCGCGCTCCCGCTGTTGGTTCTGCTGACGGCCCTGGGGGTCGGCACGGCCCTGGCCGGCAGTGACTCTTACCTGGGCAGCTTCACGTTCCCCGCCGATGCGGCCTACGCCGGCTCGGCCAGCTGTGTCGAATGCCACGAGGACGCCGCCGCATTCTACGCCGGTTCGCCCCACGCCGTGGACCTGGGCCTGGCCGTGCCGGGCACCGCCGTCTCCGGGTGCGAGGCGTGCCACGGCCCCGGCAGCCTGCACGTGACGGGCGGCGGCGACGGCTTCATCCTGGGCGCCGCGGACCTGGGCGCCCTGGACGAGGACGGCAAGGTCGCCATGTGCACCCAGTGCCACGCGACCACCGGCGACCACTGGACCGGCGGGCCGCACCAGGGCAGCGGCGTCGGCTGCGCCGATTGCCACGCGGACCAGGCCCACTTCGGCGGCACCGCCCTTCCTGCCCGCGAGTTCCGCAACCCGGCGGAGTTCTGCCTCCAGTGCCACACCGACCAGGTGGCCGACTTCCGCCTGCCGTCGCGCCACCGCGCCCTCGAGGGCCAGGTGGTGTGCGGCGACTGCCACGATGCCCACGGCGGCTTCGCCGAGCTGGACTGGAATGGCCAGAACAGCGTGTGCCTGCGCTGCCACGCCGAACTGGCCGGCCCCTTCGTCTTCGAGCACGACGGCACCACGGGCGAGGACTGCACCTCCTGCCACCGTCCCCACGGCTCGAGCCACGACAAGCTGCTGGTGCAGGACGGCAACACCCTGTGCCTGCAGTGCCACTTCGAGGCCGGTTTCAGCGGCGACGGCGGCTGGACCCTGGGCGGCACCGCCCACGACGGCATCCTCGCCAACGAGGCCCGCTGCTACGACTGCCACATCGACGTCCACGGCTCGAACGTCTCGCCGACGTTCCGCAACCAGTAAAGGAGGCCGGCCATGAACGGGACCATGATCCGCACGACGATCCTGACCCTGGCGGCGCTGGCCGCCTGCGCGGCCGCGGGCG
>JACZKN010000597.1 GCA_014859985.1 Candidatus Krumholzibacteriia bacterium
GTCGTGGTGGACGACAAGCACCCGGTCGGGTCGGGGCCGGGCGGGCGGCTCGGCGGCCGCTTCGCCCAGCGGTGTCTCGAACCAGAAGGTCGAGCCGGCGCCCTCGCGGCTCTCGCAGCCGATGACCCCGCCCATCAGCTCCACGAGCTGGCGGCTGATCGCCAGGCCCAAACCGGTGCCGCCGTAGCGGCGCGTGGTGGAGGCGTCCAGCTGGGAGAACGAGCGGAACAGCCGGTCCTGTTCGGCGGCGGGGATGCCGATGCCCGTGTCCCGGACCTCCCAGCGCAGGCGCGGGGACTTCCCGTCGCCCACCCGGGCCACGCGCACCTCGATGCGGCCGCGCGACGTGAACTTGACGGCGTTGCCCGTGAGGTTCAGCAGCACCTGGCGCAGTCGCCCGGGGTCGCCGCCGACGGTGTCCGGCACTGCGGGATCGACGTGGGCCGTGAACGCCAGGCCCTTGTCCCAGGCCTGCAGCGCCAGCATGTCGGCGACATCGTCCACCAGGTCCCGGGGGGCCGTGGCCACGTTCTCGAGCTCGAGCTTGCCGGCCTCGATCTTGGAGAAGTCCAGGACGTCGTTGATGACCTTCAGCAGGGTGCCGGCGCTGGACTGGGCCATCTCGCAGAACTCGCGCTGCTCGTCCGAGAGCGGCGTGTCCAGCAGCGCACCCGTCAGACCGATCACTCCGTTGAGCGGCGTGCGGATCTCGTGGCTCATGTTGGCCAGGAACTCGCTCTTGGCGCGGGTGGCCGCGACGGCCTCCTCCTTGGCCTGCCGCAGTTCGACCTCGGTCCGGCGGCGCTCGGCCACCTCCTGCTCCAGGTCGGCCGTGCGCAGGGCCACGTGGTGCTGGAGCTCGCGGTTGCGGCGCCGGATCAGGCGGGTGCGCGAGTCGTGGATCCCGAGCACGAGGCCCAGGACGGCGACGCCGGCCGTGGCGCGGAACCAGCCCGTCTGCCAGTAGGGCGGCCGCACCGTCAGCGCGAGCCGCGCCTCGAACGGGCTCCAGATGCCGTCCTGGTTGGTGGCGCGGACCCGGAACTGGTACTTGCCGGGCGGCAGGTTGGTGTAGGTCGCGTGGTGCCGGTCACCGACCTCGTGCCATTCCGCGTCGAAGCCGTCGAGCCGGTAGGCGTAGCTGATCGAGGTGGGGGCGGCGTAGTCCAGGGCCGTGAACTCGAGGGTCACCACGTTGTCGCGGTGGCCCAGGACGGCGCCGTCGGCCAGGTGGATGGGCCGGTCCAGGACCACCCGGCCGCCGCGCTCCTCGCCCGGGCGGACGGAGTGGTTGGCGAGCTGCAGGTCGGTGATCGCCACCCGGGGGCGGTTGCGGCTGTTGTGGATCTCCGCGGGGCGGAACACGGTCAGGCCGTTGATCCCGCCGAAGTACATGGTGCCGCCGGGGCCGCGGGCGCAGGCCTGGGAATTGAACTCGTTGTCCTGCAGGCCGTCGCTGACGTCGTAGTTGTCGAAGACCCCCGTCCGGGGCGAGAAGCGGCTGAGGCCGACGTTGGTGCTGATCCACAGGCCCCCGGTGTCGTCCTCAAGGATACCGTAGATGGTGGCGTTGGGCAGCCCGTCGCGCACGCCGATGCGCTCGAACCCGTTCGTCGCCTCGTCGTAGCGGTTCAGGCCGTTGGACGTGCCGATCCAGACGTCCCCGCGGGAATCCTCGGCGAAGCAGATCACGACGTTGCTGGTGGGACTGCGGGGGTTGCCGGGATCGTGCCGCCATACCTCCCAGCTCCCGGTGGCCGGGTCGTAGCGCTGCAGGCGTTCGGCCCAGGTGCCGACCCAGATCCGGCCCCGGCTGTCGGCGAAGACCGCTCGCAGGGCCGTTTCGCGGCCGGGCGCCCCGTCCGGGCCGTGGTGGACGAAGCTGTCGGCCTCGCGGTCGTAGTGGTGCAGGCCGCCCATGGAGGCCACCCACAGGGTCCCGGTGCGGTCCTCGCTCAGGCCGAAGACCCGCGCGTGGCGCAGGCCGCTGGCCGCCTCGGGGCCGGCCTCGTAGTTGACGAAGCGGTCCCGCTCGCGGTCGTACCAGCCCAGGCCGCCCCGGTCCGAGGCGATCCACAGGCGGCCCCGCGCGTCCTCGACGATGGCGGAGAACGATTCCGCGCACACCGAGGTGCTGTCCTGCTCGTCGTGGTGGTAGACGCGCACGGAGTCCACCCCCGGCACGATGCGGTTCAGGCCGTGCTGGGTGCCGACCCACACCTCGCCGTAGCGATCCTCGCAGACCGACCAGACGGTGGCGTCGCTCAGGCGCCCCTCGGCCGCCCGGCCCGGGCGCACGTGCAGGAACCGCTTGGCGCCGAGGTCCAGCAGGTTGGCGCCGTTCTGGCTCGCGGCCCAGAGCATGCCGGAACGGTCCACCGTCAGCCCGTTGATGTGGTCGGAGCTGAGGCTCACCGGGACCAGCGGGTCGTGGCGGATGTGCCGGCAGCGCCCGGTCTCGGGGTCGAGCAGGTCCAGGCCGCCGGCCATCAGGCCGACCCAGATCCGGCCGGAAGGGTCGTCGGCGATCCCGCCGACGGAGGAGCGGGCCAGGGAGTGGGGGTCGTCCGGGTCGTGGACGTAGCGGCGGAAACCGCCGCCGTCCTGCCGCACCGCCAGACCCTTGACCGTGCCGGCCCAGAGGCGGCCCCCGCTGTCCACGTGCAGGCGGTAGACGGTGTCGTCGGGCAGGCTCGTCTCGTCCGCGGGGTCGTGGGTCCAGCGTTCGACGGTGCCGACCACAGGGTCGACACGGCAGAGACCGGCGCCGGTGCCGGCCCAGATCCGGCCGTCCGGATCCAGGACCAGGCACCAGACCTCGTCCGAGGCCAGGGTGCCCGCGTCGTCAGGGTCGTGGGTCCAGGCCGTCAAGGCGGAATCCGCGGGATCGAAGCGCAGCAGCCCGTGCCGGCTGGTGGCCAGCCAGATCAGCCCGCGGGCGTCGACGGCCACGTCCTGCACCTCGTAGGCGTCGAGGCTGGCGCCGGCCCGCGGGTCCCAGCGGAAGTTGACGAAGTGCTCGGCGAGGGGGTCGAAGTAGCCGAACCCCGAGCCCTCGGTCCCGAACCAGATGCGTCCCTGGCCGTCCTCGGCCAGGCACCACACGCTGTTGCCGCCGATGCTGGCCGGGTCGCCGGGATCGTTCTGGTAGATGCGGATCCGCAGGCCGTCGTAGCGGTTCAGGCCGTCCTGGGTGGCCAGCCAGACGAAGCCGGCGCGGTCCTGCAGGACCTCGTTCACGACGCCCTGGGAAAGGCCCTGCAGCGCGGTGATGCGCCGGAAGCGCGGGGCGTCCTCGAGGGCGGCCGCGGGCAGGGCCGCAGCCGCCAGCAGGCTCAGGAGGGCAGGGACGGCGATGCGAAGGTGTCGGGGCATGGGCTGCGTCGCTTTCTGGCATGGGTCCGGCAGGCCGGCGGCAGGGGCGCGGAGGCCCGGGCGCGTACGGCAAGGAACGGCGTCCAACGGTGGTATCGTCCCGCCGCGGTCAAACTTGAACCCCCAAAGGGGGTTGCGACGACCGCCGGGGACCGGGCCCCGAGGCCGCGGTGGTGCGCCGGACCGCCGTGTGCTAGGCTCTGCCGCACCCGCCTGGGGTTCCGTCTGACCCACGCACAAGAGGAGCAGCGATGGGCAAGGTCACCACGATCGATCCGGCGACCGGGCAGAAGCTCCGCGACTACCCGCTGATGCCGACGGCCGAAGTCCTGGCGGTCCTGGCGGCTGCCGACCTGGCCTACCACCGTTGGCGCGAGCGCCCGGTCGCCGAGCGCGCCGCCCTGCTGCGGCCCCTGGCCGCGGTCCTGCGCGACGGCGCCGACCGCTACGCCCGCCTGATGACCCAGGAGATGGGCAAGCCCCTGGCCGAGGCCCGCGCCGAGGTCGAGAAGTGCGCCTGGCTGTGCGAATTCTACGCCGACAACGCGCCACGCTGGTTGGCCGACGAACCGGTCGACGCCGACGGCCTCGAGCACCGCATCGTCTACCAGCCCCTGGGCGTGATCCTCTCGGTGATGCCCTGGAACTACCCGTTCTGGCAGGCCCTGCGCTTCGGCGTGCCGACCGTCACCGCCGGCAACGCCAGCCTGCTGAAGCACGCCAGCAACGTCACCGGCTGCGGCCTGGCCATCGAGGAGGCCTTCGCCCTGGCGGGCTTCCCTGCCGACCTGTTCCGCACGGTCGTGGCCGACCACCGCACCGTGGCCGAGCTCGTCGGCCGCGACGAGATCCGCGGCATCTCGCTCACCGGCTCGACCGGGGTGGGGGCGCGCCTGGCCGAGCTGGCGGGGCGGCACCTCAAGAAAGTCGTGCTCGAACTGGGGGGCAGCGACCCGTTCATCGTCCTGGAGGACGCGGACCTGGAACAGGCCGCCCGCGGCGCCGTGGCCGGGCGCCTGCTCTGCACCGGGCAGAGCTGCATCGCCGCCAAGCGCTTCATCGTGGTGGCCCCGGTGGCCGAGGCGTTCAGCGCCCGCTTCGCCGAGTTGATGGCGGCCCAACGCGTCGGTGACCCCATGGATCCCGGGACCCAGGTCGGCGCCATCGTCAACGAGCAGGAGCTGGCGACCCTGGAAGAGCAGCTGGCCGAGGCGGTCGACCGCGGCGCCCGGGTGCTGACCGGCGGCCGGCGGTTGCCCGGCCCCGGTACCTTCCTTTCGCCCACGGTGGTTGCGGGCGTGACGCCGGACATGCGGCTGGCCCGCGAGGAGGTCTTTGGCCCCATCGCCCCGGTGCTGGTGGTCGCGGGCGAGGACGAGGCGGTGGCCCTGGCCAACGCGTCGGAGTTCGGCCTGGGGGGCAGCGTCTGGACCAGGGATCTGGAGCGGGGCCGCCGGGTGGCCCGGCGCCTCGAGTCCGGCGCCGTCTTCGTCAACCACATCACCAAGAGCGACCCGCGCATGCCCTTCGGGGGCGTGAAGAAGAGCGGCCTGGGGCGGGAGCTGTCCCGGTTCGGGCTCTACGAATTCGTCAACATCAAGGGGATCAACGTCTATCCTGCTGATGGTTAATATTTCACGTTAAGCTGCGGACCGCCCGGGCGGGCCTACCGGAAGGCCGCGATCCCGGTGATCTCCTGCCCCACGATCAGGGCGTGGATGTCGTGGGTCCCCTCGTAGGTGGAGACCGACTCCAGGTTGGCCAGGTGCCGGCCGGGGGAGAACTCGTCCGTCACCCCCGCCGCGCCCAGGATGTCCCGGGCCAGGCGCGCGCACTCCAGGGCCATGGCCACGTTGCCGCGCTTGGCCAGGGAGACCAGCGGCACCTCGTTGATCCCGCTGTCCTTCAGCCGGCCCAGCTGCAGCACCAGGCCCTGGGCCTTGGTGATCTCCGTGAGCATGGTCACCAGCTTGTGCTGCACCAGTTGGAACGAGGCGATGGGCTTGCCGAACTGCTGCCGCTGGCCCGCGTAGCGCAGGGCGGTCTCGTAGCAGTCGGCCGCCGCGCCGACGGCGCCCCAGGCGATGCCGTAGCGGGCCTCGTTCAGGCAGGACAAGGGCGCCTTCAGGCCCCGGGCCCCGGGCAGGCGGCTGCTCTCGGGCACCCGCACCTGGTCCAGCACCAGCTCGCCGGTGTCGCTGGCCCGCAGGCTCCACTTGCCGTGGATGGGGTTGGCCGCAAAGCCGGGCGTGCCTTTTTCCACCAGGAAGCCCAGCACTCCGGCGGGCCCGCGGGCCCAGACCACGGCCACGTCGGCCACGGTGGCGTTGGTGATCCACAGCTTGGCGCCGCTGAGGATCCAGCCGTCGCCGTCCTGGACCGCGGTGGTGGACATGCTGCCGGGATCGGAGCCGTGGTCCGGCTCGGTCAGGCCGAAGCAGCCGACCTTGCGGCCGGCGGCCAGGTCCGGCAGCCAGCGCTCCTTCTGCGCGGGGCTGCCGTAGGCGGCGATGGGCCACATCACCAGGCTGCCCTGCACGGAGGCGAAGCTGCGCAGGCCGCTGTCGCCCCGTTCCAGCTCCTCGCAGATGATGCCGTAGACGGTGTAGCTGAGGCCGGCGCAGCCCGGTCCCCGGACGGCGGGTCCCAAAAGGCCCAACTCGCCCATCTCCGGGATCAGCTCGAGGGGGAAGGTCCCGGCCCGCTGGTGGTTGCGCAGCACCGGCAGGAAACGTTGCTCGACGAAGCGGCGGGCCACGGCCCGCACGCCCCGCTCCTCGTCGTCCAGCAGGCCGTCGAAGCGGTAGAAGTCGACGCCGCGCGCGCCGGCCACGTCAGATCGACTCGACGCCCTGGATCTCGGGGATCCGGGCCTTCATGCGGGCTTCGATGCCGTTCTTGAGGGTCATCAGGCTCATGGGGCAGTTGCCGCAGGCGCCTTTCATGCGCACGGTGACCACGCCCTCGTTGTAGTCGATGAACTCCACGTCGCCGCCGTCGGCCTGCAGCGCGGGGCGGATCTCGTCGAGGACGGCCTGGATGCGGTCGATCATCTCGGTTCCTTTCCGGGGTGGATGGCGCAGGGCCGGGTCCGGGCCCTCGGCACAAGCTACCTGCTGCAGGGGCGTTGTCAACTGCCGGGCGCGCCGCGGCCAGGAGGCAGGATCGGGGCAGGATCGGCGTTGTCCCCGGCCGCGGCCGCTGCTAGGATCGCCCGGATCGTCCGGATCGCCCGCAGCGCCGACCGTATCCCCGAACGGAGCCCGCCACCATGCCAGGCCAGCCGCCGCCGCCGTCCGCCGCCCAGCTGACCGCCCAGCTCTTCGCCGCCCGGGACCTGGCCCGGGAGGCCGGCGCCCTGCTGCTGGACCGCCTGGGCCAGGCCGGTCCGGCCGAGGCCAAGGACGGCACCGAGTTCGTCACCGAGGCGGACCGCTGCGCCGAGGAGCTGATCCTCGCCGGGCTCGCGCGGCTGTTCCCGGCGGACCACGTGCTGGCCGAGGAGGCGGGCGAGACCGGCGCCGCGGGCGGGGCCGGCGCCCGCACCTGGTACGTCGATCCGTTGGACGGCACCACCAACTTCGCCCACGGCTACCCCTTCTTCTCGGTGAGCCTGGGCTGCGCCGACCGTGACGGTCTCCTGTTCGGGATCGTGTGCGCGCCCTACCTGGACGAGCTCTACCTGGCCCAGCGGGGCGCCGGCGCGGTGCTCGAGCGGCCCGAGCACGGGCACTGCCTGCCCCTGGGGCGCCGGGGACCCGCCGCCCTGGAACAGGCGCTGCTGGCCACGGGCTTCCCCTACGTGCGCGACCAGCTGGTGGACCTGAACACGCGCCTGGTGCGGGATTTCCTGAAGGCCCCCTGCCACGGCGTGCGCCGCGGCGGCAGCGCGGCCATCGACCTGTGCCATACGGCGGCCGGCAAGCTGGACGGCTACTGGGAATTCCGGCTGCGGCCCTGGGACACCGCCGCCGGCACCCTGATCGCCCGGGAAGCGGGCTGCCGGGTCACCGCGGCCGACGGCAG
>JACZKN010000074.1 GCA_014859985.1 Candidatus Krumholzibacteriia bacterium
GGAGATGGTGATGCCCGGCGACAACGTCAAGATGAAGGTGGATCTGATCACGCCGATCGCCATGGAGGAGGGTCTGCGCTTCGCCATCCGCGAGGGCGGCCGCACCGTGGGCGCCGGCGTCGTGGCGAAGATCCTCGCCTAAGAGGGAATCCCGGCGGGGGCGGCGACGCCCCCGCCAGCGACATGGGACGAGCAGGACCCCCCCGGGGGACACGCGGACGGCGAGCAGGCGGCGGGGCCGGGCCCCGGCGAGGCTGGAGTAGCCGACGCGAAGGAGAACAGAAGTGGCTCGACAGAAGATCAAGATCAGGTTGAGGGCCTACGAGGCGGCGGTGCTCGACCGCTCGGCCGAGGTGATCGTCGCGACCGCGCTGAAGACCGGCGCCCTGGTGCGCGGGCCGATCCCGCTGCCCACGCGCCGCACGACCTACACCGTCCTGCGCTCGCCGCACGTCGACAAGAAGTCGCGGGAGCAGTTCGAGATGCGTATCCACAAGCGGCTGATCGAGATCGAGAACTCGACGCCGCAGACGACGGAATTCCTCAAGAAGCTGACCCTGCCGGCCAGCGTGGACGTCGAGATCAAGGTCTGATGCCGCCGCACGGCTCGGCTGCCAAGGGAGCGAACAGAATGATCGGACTGATCGGCAAGAAGCTCGGCATGACCCGCCGCTTCCAGGAGGACGGGCGCAGCGTGCCCGTCACCGTGATCGAGGCTGGTCCCTGCGTCGTCACGCAGGTCAAGAACGAGCGGAGCGACGGCTACTTCGCCGTGCAGCTCGGCTTCGGCGCCAAGAAGCCCAAGAACACCCCGCTGCCCATGCAGGGTCACTTCCGCAAGGTCGGCAGCGGCCCCCTGCGGACCGTCGTCGAGTTCCGCCTCGACGCCGACGCCGGCTACAAGCCCGGCGACACGGTCGGCGTCGCGGTGCTGGCCGAGGTCGCGACCGTCGACGTGACCGGCACCACCAAGGGACGCGGCTTCGCGGGCAACATCAAGCGCCACGGCCACCGCCGCGGCCCCGCCGGCCACGGCACCAAGAACGTGCGCATGTCCGGCTCGATCGGCATGCACACCGAGCCGGGCCGCGTGCTGCCGGGCAAGGCCATGGCCGGCCACATGGGCAACAAGAGGGAAACGAAGCGCAACCTGAAGGTGATCGCCGTCGACCCGGAGCGGAACCTGATCCTGGTCCGCGGCAGCGTGCCGGGCCACAAGAACGGCATCGTTTTCATCCGGCCCAGCCGGTAGCCGCCGGGCTGGTCCCGCGGGACCGGAAAGGAACGAGGTAGGAAATGGCAACGGCGAAACTCTACAACGGTGCCGGCCAGGTGCAGGGGACGGTGGAACTGCCCGCCTCCCTGTTCGCCCAGCCCGTTCACCGCCAGGCCCTCTACGAGGCCGTGCGCTGCTTCCTGGCCAACCAGCGCCAGGGCACGCACGACACCCAGACCCGGGCCGAGGTGGCCTATTCGACGGCCAAGCTCTTCCGCCAGAAGGGCACCGGCCGCGCGCGCGCCGGCTCCGCCGGCAGCCCCACCCGCGTGGGCGGCGGCGTGGCCTTCGGGCCGCACCCGCGCGACTACAGCTACAAGCTGCCGCGCAAGATCAAGCGCGTGGCGCTCAAGAGCGCCCTGAGCGACCGGGCCGTCAACGAGCGCGTGAACGTCGTCGAGGACTTCGCGCTGGAGGCCCCGCAGACGAAGGCCGTGGCGGGGATGCTCAAGGCCATGGACCTGCCCGGCCGGCACACCCTGCTGGTGCTGCCGGTCGACGGCGACCGGCTCTGGAAGTCCGCCCGCAACATCAAGGGCGTGCGGGTGCTGCGCTCCCACGAGCTCAACGCCTACACGATCCTCTGGGCCGACAACCTGGTCTTCACCCGGGCCGCCCTCGCCGGCGCCGAGGAGGTGTTCGGATCGTGAAGGACCTGAGCAAAGTCATCGTGCGCCCGATCATCACCGAGCAGGGCGGGATCATGCGCGAACTCAACAACGAGTACTCGTTCCAGGTGGCCCCCGAGGCCAACAAGCACGAGGTCAAGAGCGCCGTCGAGCAGTACTTCGGGGTCAAGGTCACCCAGGTGCGGACCATGAACTACCGCGGCAAGGTCAAGCGCATGGGGCGCTTCTCCGGCAAGCGCGCGGACTGGAAGAAGGCGGTCGTCACCCTCGCCGAGGGCGAGACGATCGATCTGTTCGAGGTCGGCTAGCGGCGACCCGTCAGGTATAGCCGACGCCGCGCGGCGACCGGCTGCAAAGACGCCCGAGCGCCGCCCCCGGGGCGGCCCGGCAAGGGAGAGAACGGAATGGCAATCAGGAAACTCAAGCCCGTGACGCCGACCCAGCGGTTCCGGACCGTCGCGGACTTCAGCGAGATCACGCGCAGCGAGCCGGAGAAGTCGCTGCTCGAGCCGCTGGCCAAGAACGGCGGCCGCAACAACAACGGCCGCATCACGGTGCGGCATCGCGGCGGCGGCCACAAGCGCCGCTACCGCAAGATCGACTTCAAGCGGAACAAGCACGAGGTGCCGGCCAAGGTCTTCAGCATCGAGTACGACCCCAACCGCAGCGCCCGCATCGCCCTGCTGCACTACGTGGACGGGGAGAAGCGCTACATCATCTGGCCCAAGGGCCTGCAGGTGGGCGAGACGGTCGTCTCGGGCGAGAAGGCCTCGTTCAACACCGGCAACGCGCTGCCCCTGGAGCGCATCCCCCTGGGCACGCTGGTGCACAACATCGAGCTGACCATCGGCAAGGGCGGCCAGCTGGCCCGCTCGGCCGGGTCCTTCGCCCAGGTGATGGCCAAGGAGGGCGAGTACGTCACCCTGCGCATCCCCAGCGGCGAGGTGCGCATGGTCCACAAGCGCTGCATGGCCACCATCGGCGAGGTCGGCAACGCCGAGCACGAGAACGTGGTCAGCGGCAAGGCCGGGCGCTCGCGCTGGCTGGGCATCCGCCCGACGGTCCGCGGCGTCGCCATGAACCCGGTCGACCACCCGCACGGCGGCGGCGAGGGCCGCACCAGCGGCGGCGGCCACCCGGTGACCCCCTGGGGCAAGCCGACCAAGGGCAAGAAGACCCGCAAGAAGCAGCCGTCGGACGCCTTCATCGTGCGCCGCCGCAAGGCCAAGTAGTCACCGCCGGCCGCCGGCGCGGCGGCCGCAACGGAGGAAGCTGGAACATGTCGAGAAGCATCAAGAAGGGGCCGTTCGTCGATACGTCCCTGCTGACCAAGGTCGAGAGGCTGAACAGCGCGGGCGACAAGCGGGTGGTCAAGACCTGGTCGCGCCGCTCGACGGTCGTGCCCGAGTTCCTCGGCCACACGATCGCGGTGCACAACGGCAAGCAGTTCGTGCCCGTCTACGTGCAGGAGAACATGGTTGGCCACAAGCTCGGCGAGTTCGCGCCGACGCGGACGTACCGGGGCCACACCAGCAAGAAGAAGAAGTAACACGCTGGAGGTTTCCGAGATGGAGGCACGTGCCGTCTCCCGCTACATCCGCATCTCGCCGCGCAAGGCCCGGCTCGTCGCCGACCTGATCCGCGGCAAGAACGTGGACGAGGCGCTGGGCATCCTGGCCCTGACGCCCAAGAAGGCCTCGCCGTACCTGCGCAAGGCCGTCCTGTCGGCCGCCGCCAACGCCCGCAACAGGAGCGACGGCGACGTCCGGGTCAAGAATGCGGACCTGCTGATCAAGGAGATCCTCATCAACGAGGGCCCGACGCTGAAGCGGATCCGCCCGCGGGCCCAGGGCCGCGCGTACCGCATCCACAAGCGGACGAGCCACATCGAGGTCACTGTCGCGGCCGGGGCCTGACCGGTCCGGAAGATACGCGGCGGGCCCTGCGGGGGCCCGCACCGGGATTGACGCCGCCCCCGGGCCCACGGGGACGGCAACGGAAGGAAGACCATGGGGCAGAAAACGCATCCGATCGGGTTCAGGCTGGGGATCGTCAAGGACTGGAACGCGGCCTGGTTCACCGAGAAGCACTTCGCCGACTGGCTGAACGAGGACCTGCTGCTGCGCAAGTACATCATGGCCCGGGTCGGCGGCGCCGGCGTCGAGTCGGTGAAGATCAAGCGCTTCCGCGAGAAGGTCAACATCGTGGTCGCCACCAGCCGCCCCGGCGTGGTCATCGGCAAGAAGGGCCAGAAGGCGGACCAGCTGCGCGCCGAGTTGCAGAAGATGATCGGCAAGAACGTCAAGCTGGACGTCGAGGAGGTCAAGAAGCCGGAGCTGAGCGCCATGCTGGTCGCCGACCACATCGCCGTGCAGCTCGAGGGCCGCGTCTCCTTCCGGCGGGCCATGAAGAAGTCCATCGCCACGGCGATGCGCATGGGCGCCAAGGGCATCAAGATCCGCTGCGCCGGCCGGCTCGGCGGCGCCGAGATGTCCCGGGTCGAGACCTACCACGACGGCAGTGTGCCCCTGCACACGCTGCGTGCGGACATCGACTACGGCACCGCGACGGCCCGCACCCAGTACGGGGCCATCGGCGTGAAGGTCTGGATCTGCAAGGGCGAGATCTTCCCGGCCGAGTACAAGGAGCAGCAGCGCAAGCAGGTGGTCGAGCAGCGGGCCTGACGGCCGCGCCCCGGCCCGTGGCCGGACCGCTCGTGGAAGCCTGGCCCGTAGGCACAGCCCGGGCCGAGAGAAGAGGACGACAGAACCATGTTGATGCCGAAGCGCACCAAGTTCCGGAAGATGTTCAAGGGCCGTCGCACGGGCCTGGCCTGGCGCGGGTCCACCATCGCCTTCGGCGACTACGGCCTGCAGGCGCTCGACAACGGCTGGATCACCAGCCGCCAGATCGAGGCCACCCGTATCGCCATCACGCGCCACATGAAGCGCGTGGGCCAGGTCTGGATCCGGGTCTTCCCGGACAAGCCCATCACCCTGAAGCCCGCCGAGACCCGCATGGGCAAGGGCAAGGGCAACCCGGAGTACTGGGTGGCGGTGGTCAAGCCGGGCCGGATCCTGTTCGAGATCAACGGCGTGGACCACGCCCTGGCCAAGAAGGCCCTGGGCCTCGGCGCCTCCAAGCTGCCGTTCAAGACGCGCATCGTCAGCCGTCAGGGAGAGTAGAGCGATGAAGAAAGCCCACGAACTGCGGGACATGCCGCTCGAGGAGCTCGAGGGCCTCGAGCGGGAGAAGGCCGAGGATCTGATGAACCTGAAGATCCGGCTCAAGATGCGCCAGCTCGACAACCCGTTGCAGGTGCGCAACCTGCGCCGCGAGATCGCGGTTGTCAAGACGGTGATCACCCAGAAGAGGGCCGCCCTCTAGGCGACCGCACGGACCGGCCGGCCGCGGGCCGCCGGGACCCAGGGAGTAGTGACAAGATGACCAATACCGAGAGAAACGTGCGAGCCGTGCGCATCGGCGAAGTGGTCTCCGACAAGATGAACCAGACCGTGGTCGTCAAGGTGAGCCGCCGCTTCCCGCACCCGCTCTACAAGCGGATCATCACCCGCACGGCCCGGCTCGTCGCGCACGACGAGGCCAACGAGTGCAAGGTCGGCGACATCGTGAAGGTCATGGCGACCCGTCCCCTCTCCAAGACGAAGCGCTGGCGGGTCGCGGAGATTCTCGAACGGGCCAAGTAGTCCGGAGGAATGGTGCAATGATTCAGGAATACACGAGACTCGTGGTCGCGGACAACTCGGGCGCCAAGGTCGTCCAGTGCTTCCGCGTCCTGGGCGGGAGCCACCGGCGCTACGCGCGGGTCGGCGACATCATCGTCGCCTCGGTCAAGTCGGCCATTCCCAACGGCAACGTGAAGAAGGGCCAGGTCGTCAAGTGCGTCATCGTGCGCACCCGCAAGGAGATCGGCCGCAAGGACGGGTCGTACATCCGCTTCAGCGACAACGCCGCGGTGATCATCCAGGAGGACGGCGAGAACCCGGTGGGGACGCGCATCTTCGGGCCGGTGGCGCGCGAGCTGCGCGACAAGAAGTTCATGAAGATCGTCTCGCTGGCCCCGGAGGTGCTGTGATGCGGATCAAGAAGAGCGACCTGGTCCGCGTGATGTCCGGCAACGACAGGGGCATGGAGGGCAAGGTCCTCAAGGTGTTCCCCGAGTCGGGCCGCATCATCGTGGAGAAGGTCAACCTGATCAAGCGCCACACGAAGGCCAGCCGGAACATGCCGCAGGGCGGCATCATCGAGAAGGAAGGCCCGATCAACGCTTCGAACGTGATGCTGGTCTGCCCCAACACGGGCAAGCCGACCCGCATCGGCAAGGAAATCCTGTCCGACGGCAGCCGCGCTCGCGTGAGCAAGAGAAGCGGCGAGATGCTGAACGACTGATGGCGTCCGCTGGGAGGAAAGAGAACATGGCTGCTGCGGCGAAGCCCAACATGAGGGTGAAATACGAGCAGGAGGTGGTCACGGCCCTGCGTGAGAAGTTCGGCTACACGAGCCCCATGCAGACACCGAAGCCGGTGAAGGTCGTGATCAACATGGGTCTGGGCAAGGCGCCCACGAACCCGAAGATCATGGAGAACGCGCTGGTGGACCTGGAGGCGATCGCCGGCCAGAAGGCCGTCAAGACCCGTGCCCGCAAGTCCATCTCGAACTTCAAGATCCGCGAGGGCATGCACGTCGGCGCGGCCGTGACGCTGCGCGACCGGCGGATGTGGGAGTTCCTGGACCGCTTCATCAACGTGGCCCTGCCGCGCATCCGCGACTTCCGCGGCGTGCCGGCGCGGCTCAGCGGGTACGGCGACTTCACCCTGGGTCTGAAGGACCAGCTGATCTTCCCGGAGATCGACTACGACAAGGTGGACGAGCCCCGGGGCATGAACATCACCATCGTCACCACGGCGACGAACGACGAAGAAGGCCGGGAACTGCTCAGGCTGCTCGGCATGCCGTTCCGGCGATAAGGAGGAGTGAATCTTGGCCAGGAAATCGTTGATCGCCAAGGCCCAGCGGAAGCCCAAGTTCAAGGTGAGGGCCTACAACCGGTGCCGCCGCTGCGGCCGGTCCCGGGCCTTCATCCGCAAGTTCGGACTCTGCCGTCTGTGTTTCCGGCAACTCGCCCTCAACGGCGACATCCCGGGCGTGACCAAGGCGAGCTGGTAGCGAGACAGGAGCGAGTGCAATGAGCATGACCGATCCCATCGCGGATATGTTGACCCGCATCCGCAACGCGACGACGGCCGGCCACCGGCGGGTCGAGATGCCGGCTTCGGGCCAGAAGCGGGCCATGGCCGAGCTGCTGGTGAAGCAGGGCTACGTGGAGAAGTTCGAATTCATCGAGGACGGTCCGCAGGGCACCCTGCGGCTGTTCCTGAAGTACTACAGCCGGGATGGCCGGCGGACCGGGGTGATCGAGGGCATCCGGCGCGTGAGCCGCCCGGGCCGCCGGATCTTCGCCGGCAAGGACAACATCCCGAAGGTCTGCGGCGGCTACGGGATCAGCATCCTGTCCACCAACCAGGGGATCCTGACGGGGCACCAGTGCCGGATGCGTGGCATCGGCGGCGAAGTGCTCTGCGAGGTCTGGTAAGCAGGTCCCCCGGGACCGGATACCGCGAGGAGCAGAACGATGTCGCGCATTGGCAACAACCCGATTTCCCTGCCCGCCGGCGTGACCGTCACCGTCGACGGCAAGACCTGCGTGGTCAAGGGGCCCAAGGGCGAGCACCGGCAGCACATTCCCGTCGGCCTCGGGGTCGAGACCAGGGAAGGCAAGGTGCACGTCAGCCGCCCGGACGACAGCAAGCCCATGAAGGCGCGGCACGGCCTGGTCAGGGCCCTGATCGCCAACCAGGTGACGGGGGTCACGGCGGGCTTCCAGAAGAAGCTCGAGATCGTCGGCGTCGGCTACCGCGCCGCGGTCAAGGGCAGCATCCTGGACCTGCAGCTGCAGTTCAGCCACCCGGTGGAGTACCCGATCCCCGCCGACGTGAAGATCAGCTGCCCGGACCAGACCCACATCGTGGTCGAAGGCATCGACAAGCAGCGCGTCGGCCAGGTCGCGGCCGAGATCCGCGCATACCGCAAGCCCGAGCCGTACAAGGGCAAGGGCATCCGTTACGAGGGCGAGGAGATCGTCCGCAAGGCCGGCAAGGCGGCGGGCAAGTAGGCCGCCGGGCCGGGAGGTGACGTCCAATGATCAGTGTCAGCAAGAAGCGGCGCAGCGCCCGCCTGCAGCGCAAGGTGCGGGTGCGCAGGAAGCTGCACGGCACCGCGGAGCGTCCGCGGGTGACCGTGTTCCGCAGCCACCGGAACATCTACGCCCAGGTGGTCGACGACGACCAGGGCCGCACGCTGCTGTCGTACGACGGCAGCCGGGGCGGCGAGTGCGAGGTTCCCGAGGGCATCGGCGGCAAGTGCGCCGTGGCCTACGCGGTCGGGCGCAACCTGGCCGGCATCGCGAAGGAGAAGGGGATCACCGCCATGGTCTTCGACCGCAACGGTTACCTCTACCACGGGCGCGTCGCCGCCCTGGCCCGCGGGCTCAGGGACGGCGGTATCGAAGTCTAGGACCCGACCGGCCGCGCGCCGGTGGAATCAGGAGCAAGGCAGATGGCGGATTTCACGAACAGCAACACGGGCGGCCGCGGTCGCGATTCCCGCGAACCCCGCGACGCGTCCGGCGACATGCACGAGAACGTGATCAACATCAACCGCGTGGCCAAGGTGGTCAAGGGCGGCCGGCGCTTCAGCTTCAGCGCCATCGTGGCCGTCGGCGACGGCAAGGGCAAGGTCGGCGTCGCCATGGGCAAGGCCAACGAGATCGCCGACGCCATCCGCAAGGGCGGCGAGGGTGCGCGCACCGCCCAGGTCACCGTGCCGATGCTCGGCGACACGATCCCCTACCAGGTGATCGGGCGCTTCGGGGCGAGCCGCGTGCTGCTCAAGCCGGCCAGCCCCGGTACGGGGATCATCGCCGCCGGCGGCGTGCGCGCGATCCTCGAGGCGGCGGGCGTCAAGAACATCCTGACCAAGCAGCTCGGCTCGCGCAATCCCAACAACGTGGTCAAGGCCACCATGGACGGCCTGCGCCAGCTGCACACCGTCGAGCAGATCGCCGCCAAGCGCGGCCTGACCGTCCCCGAGGTCCTGGGCTTCGACCGCAAGGAGACGACGGGCCATGAGTAAGCTGAAGATCCGGCAGGTCAAGAGCGTGATCGGGCGGCCCCGGAAGCACCGCCTCGTGATCGAGTCCCTGGGCCTGAAGCGCAACCAGACCGAAGTGGTCCACGACGACACCCCCGCGATCCGCGGGATGGCGTTCAAGGTAAGGCACCTCGTCGAGGTGGAAGAGGTCAAGTGAACATGCTCAAGCTGAACAACCTCGGCGCGCCCAAGGGCGCGAACCGCGACACGAAGCGGCGCGGGCGCGGCCCCGGCTCCGGCCAGGGCAAGACCGGCGGGCGCGGCCACAAGGGCCAGAAGGCCCGCTCCGGCGGCGGCATCCCGCCCTGGTTCGAGGGCGGCCAGATGCCCCTGAACCGCCGTCTGCCCAAGCGCGGCTTCACGAACATCTTCAAGAAGAGCTTCCAGCTGGTCAACGTCGACGAGCTGGAGGCGGTGTTCGAGGCGGGCGCGAAGGTCGACAACGAGTCGCTGGCCCTGGCCGGGCTCGTCAAGCACCTGGACCGGCCGGTCAAGCTCCTGGGCCGGGGCAAGGTGGAGAAGTCGCTGCAGATCGAGGTGGCCAAGGCCAGCAGGGCCGCGGTCGCCGCCGTGGAAGCCGCCGGCGGTTCCGTGACCGTGACAGGCTGATGCGCACCTGGGATTCCGAGCCAAAGGAAGCTTCGCTTTGAACATCACCAGCAGCTACCAGAGCATGTTCAGGATCCCCGAACTGAAGCGTCGGCTCCTGTTCACCGGGCTCATCCTGCTGATCTACAGGCTGGGCAGCCACGTGCCCACGCCGGGCATCAATCGTGCGGCCCTGGCGCAGCTGTTCCAGAGCCAGTCGGGCTCCCTGATGGGACTCTACGACATGTTCTCGGGCGGCAACCTGAGCAGCGCGACGATCTTCGCCCTGGGCATCATGCCGTACATCAGCGCCTCGATCATCTTCCAGCTCCTGCAGGCGGTGGTGCCGTACTTCGAGAAGCTGGCCAAGGAGGGCGAGGAGGGCCGCAAGAAGATCACCCAGTACACGCGCCTGGCGACGGTCTTCCTGGCGCTGATCCAGTCCTTCGGCATGGCCGCGGGCCTGGAGCAGATGGGCGGCATCGTCACCAACCCGGGCATGGGCTTCAAGCTCCTGACGGCGATCACCCTGACCGCCGGCACCGTGTTCGTGATGTGGCTGGGCGAGCAGATCACCGAGCGGGGCATCGGCAACGGCATCTCCCTGATCATCTTCATCGGCATCGTGGCCGCCTACCCGACCGACATCCTGAACACGGCGCAGCAGCTCGCCAGCGGCGACATGCACGTGATCAAGGCGCTCGTCATCGGCGTGTTCATGCTCTTCGTGATCGCGGGCATCATCGCCATCACGCAGGCGCAGCGGAAGATCCCGGTGCAGTACGCCAAGAAGATCGTGGGACGCCGCGTCTACGGCGGGGCCAACACCCACATCCCGCTGAAGGTCAACACCGCCGGCGTGATCCCCATCATCTTCGCGCAGGCCATCATCATGTTCCCGGCGACCCTGGGCCAGATGTTCCCCAACGTCGGCTTCCTGACGTCCCTGAGCATGGCCTTCCAGCCGCCGATGCCGCTGTACGTGATCGTGTACTCGGCGCTGATCATCCTGTTCGCCTACTTCTACACCGCGGTCATCCTCAACCCGGTCGACCTGGCGGACAACATGAAGAAGAACAGCGGCTTCATCCCGGGCGTGCGCCCCGGCAAGAAGACCGCGGAGTACATCGACCGGGTCCTGACCCGGGTCACGCTGCCGGGCGCGGTCTTCCTCGCGGTGATCGCGGTCCTGCCCGACATGATGATCGCGTGGCTGAGGGTTCCCTTCTACTTCGGCGGGACGGGGCTGCTGATCGTGGTCGGCGTGGCCCTGGACACCCTGCAGCAGATCGAATCGCACCTGGTCATGCGCCATTACGACGGCTTCATGACGAAGGGTCGGCTGCGGGCGCGGAGGTAGCGGGGGTGAACATCGTCATCATGGGCCCCCCGGGTGTCGGCAAGGGCACCCAGGCGGAAGCGATCATGGCCGAGCGCCACGTCGCCTACATCGCGACCGGCACCATCCTGCGCGGCGCGGTGCAGGAGGGCAACGAGCTCGGCCTGCAGGTCGCGGCCCTGATGGCGGCGGGGGAGCTGGTGCCGGACCACCTGATGATGGAGATCATCAAGGAACGGCTCCTGCGCCCGGACGCCCGGGACGGCTGGCTGCTGGACGGCTTCCCGCGCACGGCGCCCCAGGCCGACGGCCTGCTGGCGCTGCTGGACGGGATCGGCCAGCGGATCGACCGGGTGCTGGTTCTGGACGCGCCCGACGACGAGATCGTCCGGCGCCTGGGGGGGCGGCTGACCTGCCGGGCCTGCGGGCACGTGACGAACCTGCAGCGGGTCGGCGGACCGCCGACGGCATGTTCGACCTGCGGCAAGGATGCCCTGTATACGCGCGATGACGACAGCGAGGAGACGATCCGGCGGCGGCTGGAGGTCTTCCGCGAGCGGACCTGGCCGGCAGCCGAGCGGCTGGGCGAGCGGTCCGCCCTGGTGAGGATCGACGGCCGGGGCACCCCGGCAGAGGTCAAGCAGAGGATTGCGGGTGTCCTTTAGCAGGCAGCAGATCAAGTTGAAGTCGGCCGACCAGGTTGACAAAATGCAGGCCAGTGCCGACATTCTGGCTTCTGTCTTCCTCGAGGTCCGCAAGCTGGTGCGCCCCGGCGTGACCACCGGCGGGCTGGACGAGGCCATCGAAGCCATGATCCGGGATGCCGGCGGCGTGCCCTCCTTCAAGGGGTACCACGGGTTTCCCGGTTCCGCCTGCATTTCGGTCAACGAGGAAGTCGTCCACGGCATCCCCGGCCCGCGGGAGCTCCGCGACGGGGACATCGTCGGCATCGACATCGGCGTGATCAGGGACGGTTGGCATGCCGACAGCGCCGAGACGCTGCCCGTGGGCAACGTCGACGCCGAGGCGGCCCGCCTGCTGCGCGTCGCGCAGGAGTGCCTGGGACGGGGCATCGCGGCCATCGCCCCGGGCGAGCGCGTCTCCGTCGTCGGCGTGGCGATCGAGGAGCACGCCCGCGCGCACGGGTACGCGGTGGTCGAGTCGCTGGTGGGACACGGGATCGGGCGCGACCTGCACGAGGATCCGCAGGTGCCCAACTTCCGCTGCTACACCATGCCGGACCCGGTGATGGAGGAGGGCCTGGTCATCGCCATCGAGCCGATGATCAACGCCGGGACCAAGCGGGTCGTCACCGCGCGGGACGAGTGGACGATCGTGACGGCCGATCGCGCCCTCTCGGCCCATTTCGAGCACACGGTCGCCGTCACCGCCGACGGTCCCCGCGTGCTCACGCAGCGCGGCACGGGCGTCGCGGCGTTCTGAAAAACGGAGCGGAGGCTCTACGGATGGCCAAGGAAGAGGGAATCAGCGTCGAGGGGACCGTCGTCGAGGCGCTGCCGAACGCGATGTTCCGGGTCGAGCTGGAAAACAAGCACGTCGTGCTGGCGCACGTGTCGGGGAAGATGCGCATGCATTTCATCCGCATCCTGCCCGGCGACAAGGTGACGGTCGAGCTGTCCCCGTACGACCTGACGCGGGGCCGGATCACCTACCGCTACAAGTAAGAGCGGATCGGCGCGGGTCCGCGTGCGGCGCGCCGACGGGAGGCATCACGATGAAGGTTCGCAGTTCGGTGAAGAAGATCTGCCCGAAGTGCAAGGTCATCCGGCGCAAGGGCGTCGTGCGGGTGATCTGCGTGACCCGACGCCACAACCAGCGCCAGGGCTAGTACCGGGCAGACGGCCGCGGCGGGCGTACGGACGCCGGGCGCGGCAGGGACAGGAAGAAAGGAGCCATAGTGGCACGCATCGCCGGTGTGGATATCCCCAGCAACAAGAGGATCGCGACTTCGCTGACGTACATCTTCGGCATCGGTCAGCACCGGGCCTTCGAGATCTGCGCCAAGGCGAAGATCGATCCCGAGATC
This sequence comes from Candidatus Krumholzibacteriia bacterium, assembly GCA_014859985.1. Classification (GTDB taxonomy): domain Bacteria; phylum Krumholzibacteriota; class Krumholzibacteriia; order LZORAL124-64-63; family LZORAL124-64-63; genus JACZKN01. The sequence continues at coordinate 13,110 of JACZKN010000074.1, forward strand.
AAGGCGCGCGACCTCACCGAGGAGCAGACGCGTTCGATCATCGGCATCCTCGACAAGGAATACCAGGTCGAAGGTACCCTGCGTACCGAGGTCGCGATGAACATCCAGCGCCTGATGGACATCGGAAGCTATCGCGGGCTGAGGCACCGGCGCAAGCTGCCGTGCCGGGGCCAGAACACCAAGAACAATGCCCGCACCCGCAAGGGCCCCAAGGCCCGGCCCGGCGGCAAGAAGAAGTAGCCCCGGCGGGGATCCAGGAGGTTTGACGTGGCGACAGCCAAGGACAAGCGGGTCAAGGGCCGCAAGGCCAAGAAGAAGAAGCTGGACTCGGTGGGCGTGGCCCACGTGAAGTCGAGCTTCAACAACACCCTCATCACCATCACCGACCTGCAGGGCAACGCGATCACGTGGTCCAGCGGGGGCCACCAGGGCCGCTACAAGGGCTCGCGCAAGAGCACCGCGTTCGCCGCCCAGCTGGCCGCGCGCTTCTGCGCCCAGGAGGTCATCTCCAGCGGGATGCGCAAGGTCGAGGTGTGGGTGAAGGGGCCCGGTTCGGGCCGCGAGGCCGCCATCCGCAGCCTGAAGGCCGAGGGCCTGGAGGTCACGCGGATCAAGGACTGCACGGCCATCCCGCACAACGGCTGCCGGCCCAAGAAGCGCCGTCGGCTGTAGTCTACAACGATTGGCCGCGCGGGGCGACAAGGCGCCGCCGCCGGCCGGGAGGTTCGATCAATGGCCAGGTACACCGGGGCGAAGTGCAAGCTTTGCCGGCGTGAGGGGATGAAGCTCTTCCTGAAGGGCGAGCGCTGCTACTCCAGCAGCTGTGCCATCGAGCGCCGGCCGTACGGGCCGGGCGAGCATGGCCGTCGCCGCGGGCGTAAACCCTCGGACTACAAGCTTCAGCTTCGCGAGAAGCAGAAGGTCCGTGCGATCTACGGCGTCCTCGAACGGCAGTTCCGCCTCTACTTCGCCGAGGCCAACCGCCGCAAGGGCGCCACGGGCGAGAACCTCTTCAACCTGCTGGAGAAGCGTCTCGACAACGTCGTCTACCGCATGGGCTTCGCGCCCTCGCGCGCCGCGGCGCGCCAGCTGATCCGGCACAAGCACGTGCTGGTGGAAGCCGACGTGTGCGACATCCCGAGCCGCCAGGTGCGCATCGGCCAGACCGTGGCCGTCCGCGCCAAGAGCCAGAACGTGCCGCAGGTCGTGCAGTCGCTGAAGGACAACGCGAAGCGCGACCGCCTGCCGTTCGTCGAGGTGGACGTCAAGAAGCTCGAGGGCCGCCTGCTGGCCGAGCCGCAGCTGAGCGATCTGCCCATCCCGATCCAGGAGAACCTGATCGTGGAGCTCTACTCGAAGTAAGACGCCGCCGAGCGGAAGGGATGGAAAAGACTATGAAGTGGGTCAACATGATGATGCCCGAGGGCGTGAGGGTCCGGCCGGAGACGCGCACCGAGACCTTCGCGGAGATCGAGATCGCGCCCCTGGAGCGCGGCTTCGGCCACACCCTGGGCAACGCGTTGCGCCGGACCCTGCTTTCGTCGATCCACGGCCAGGGCATCACCGCCGTGCAGATGGACGGCGTCAAGCACGAGCTGAGCACGATCCCCCACGTCCTGGAGGACGTCACGGACATCGTGCTGAACCTCAAGCAGGTGGTGTTCAAGCTGAGCGACGCGCCCGCCCACTGGGCGCGCATCGACGCCACCGGACCGGGCGTGGTCACCGCGAGCATGATCGAGGGCCACCCCGACCTGCAGATCGCCAACCCCGACCACGTGGTCTGCACGATCACCGAGAAGGGCGACTACAGCGCGCGCATGTACATCGACATCGGCCGGGGCTACGTGGACCGCGAGTACCACACGATCCCCGACGAGGTGATCGGCGTCATCCGCATGGACACCAACTACTCGCCGGTGCGCAAGGTCAGCTTCCGGGTCGAGGACACCCGCGTCGGCCAGCGCACGGACTACGACAAGCTGGTGCTGGGGATCACCACCAACGGCGCGGTGCGGGCCGAGGACGCGGTCGGCTTCGCGGCCAAGCTGCTGAAGGACCAGCTGCAGCTCTTCATCAACTTCGACGAGGCGCCGATCGACGCCCAGGAGATCGAGGTCAACGAGGAGCAGGAGCGCCTGGTCGAGCTGCTGGCCCGCCACGTGGAGGAGCTGGAGCTGTCGGTCCGCTCGGCCAACTGCCTGAAGTCGGGCCACATCAAGACCCTCTACGACCTGGTGACCAAGAGCGAGCAGGAGATGCTGAAGTTCCGCAACTTCGGCCGCAAGAGCCTCAACGAGATCGCCGAGATCCTGGAGGGCATGAACCTGACCTTCGGGATGAGCTTCGAACCCGAGATCTCCGAGCGGGTCCGGGAGAAGACCGGCGACTAGCCGGGCAGCCCCGTCCGGCGCGCGGACAGCCGCCGCCGGCCGTCGGATAAAGGATGGATGAGTCATGCGCCACAACGTCAGCGGCCGGAAGCTGAACCGCACCCCGGCCCACCGCAAGATGCTGTACCGCAACCTGGTCACCGCGCTGTTCAAGCACGAGCGGATCCAGACGACGGTGCCCAAGGCCAAGGAGGCCCGCATCGTGGCCGAGAAGCTGATCACCTTCGCCAAGAAGGGCGATCTGCACTCGCGCCGCATCGCGGCCCGCAAGGTCAACGAGCCCGAGGTGCTGCAGAAGCTCTTCGCGGAGATCGGCCCCCGCTACGCGGAACGGCCCGGCGGCTACACGCGCATCATGCGCATGGGCCCCCGCAAGGGCGATGCCGCGGAGATCGCGATCCTCGAGCTGGTGGACGGGACGGCCCGGCCCAAGGTCAAGGACACCCTGAAGCGCAAGCGGGCCCGCCGCGTCCTCGAGCTGGAGGAGAAGGTGGAGGCCCGGGCCGCCCTGCAGGAGGCCCACGACGCCGCCGAGGTCCGGAAGATCGAGGCCCAGGAGGCCGCGGCCGACGACGCGGACGAGGAGAAGAAGGGGGACTGAGGTTCCCGTCTCGCCACCGGGCGCCTCCGGGGTGGACCGGCTGACCGCCGGTCGGCCCGACCGAAACCGCCCGTGGTGCTCGTCCCGATCAGACACACCCCCCGGCCCCTGGGCCGGGGGGTGTGTCTTCTTTTGCCGGGGGCGACGCTGCGTTCCACCTCGGTGCTATGACTGGCCGTAGTGGAAATGATATTTGACAGTCAGTTGTTGATTGGTGTACGCTGGCACCTACATCCCGATGCGGCAATATGACTGAAAATGACATCCATATCTCCTAACTGAAAAAAGGGGGACGCCGTGCCCAGGTTAATCCTGCTCACCACGGTCTTATTCGCCGCCTTGGTGGATCCATCGCTGGCAATGATCCAGATACCGCCGTCGGAGAACTCCTACCTTTTGGGAGGGGGTATGATCCCACCGGAGACACGATAAAGGCCAAGTTCATCTTCGTGTCGTTCCCGGTGGACGGTATCCCCGCGACCTTGACTTGGGACTATCAGGGGCAGTTTCCGGCAATTTTTGACGATTACTTCGATAAGTTGACGAACGGCAAACTCCGCCTCGATCCTGCATCCGGGATCCTCTTGCCTCCCGGAGAGGTTCTAGATGAAGCTCATCCAACAGCGCAGACTTGGCAGGCCGAACTCGGCGGCGTGCAGTACCGGACCGATGCCTCGTTACCGGCGGGTTACACGTATCGGTACCTCTCGGACTGGTGGGTGGGCCTCGACCACTACGCATCGCCGCTTGGGGCGGAGATCCTACACAAGATCTGGACCGCGTATGCGGGCTCCGGGCAGGATCTGTTCCCCGTCGTTCCAGGCGCGGATCCCGAGTGGCAGCTGTTCCTACTCTACGTGACCAACCGGTCGCCTTATGCCTGGGACATCGGAGGGCGCCCGAACGTGCCCGTCAGGGCGGTGGAAGTCAACGCCGGCACGGATGGATTCTTCGCCAACGTCGCGGTGACCCCGGGGGGCGAGTTTCTCGGCACGAACCAGCAGGCGCTTGCCGCAGATGTGCTGCTGGGGCCGCGGCATCCCCATGCACCCTTGCGGCCGGTAATCCACGAGTTCATTCACACGCTCGGGATCCCGGACGGTCCGCCCAATCTCTATTTGGTGGACAATCTCTACTCGGAAATGAAATACTTCTACGGGAACCTCAACATGATCTCCCAGGCGTTTCCGCATGACAATGATGGATGCGTGGGCATCGCCCCATTCAAGGGTTTCCCGCCCTTGGCCGATCCCCACCTGGCCCGTCTGCCCTGGCATGACGGGTCCGATGGCGGGGAAGTCGTCAGGGATTTCAGCGATATTTCGCTTTGGAACGAGAAGGTCTACTCCGTAGGCTCCGGCGGCAGATTCTACAAGTACATTGTCGGCGAAAACGTGTCCGGGACCTTTCCCATCGAGGAGAGCTTCATCTTTGCCTATCATGCCGGCGACGGGCTGGATGACCAGGGATACGTACCCGGCGAACCGGTCGTGCCGAGCCGCGGGCTAGCGATCTGGCACTGCATGGGTGACGGGTCAGGACCGGGTGATTTCCTGGATCTCGAATCGGCGCACGGGTTGTTCGACTACAAGGATCTCGGGCTACGTACATTCGTACCGTACTGGGGGGATCCGGCCGTCGCGGCCGCGGCCAATCCGATCGACGGCTTCGACAACTACGACCTTTGGGCGTACTCGCCGACGGATTACCGGACGGACTACTGCTCGGATGATGGGTCCGAGGCGGATTTCTTCCAGATCAACCCGACCGTACCCCATCTGGACAAGCGCCGCTTCGACTGGACCACGAACCCGAACACGAACGGCTACGCCTGGCCGGACGGCTCGGGTGTCCTCGACCGGCGCCGTCCGCAGAACGTGCCGACCTCGCTGGTCGTCCGGATCAGGGGCACGGGCTCCGATGCCAATGGCGAGTACATGATCGTCGATCTGCTCTGCGGCCCGGCGGAGCGGGTCGTTTCCCCAACTCTCGACGGGCTGGTCTTCGCCCCGGGATCGACCTACGACCTCACGTTGTCCACCGATTACGCCGAGGCGATCTCGTCCTACGACGTGTATCTCTCGACCGACGGGGGGGCGAACTACTGGTACACGGTAGCCGAGGGTGTCCCCTACGGGCCGACGGACAACGTCTTTCACTTCACGCCGCAGGCGGGCCAGGGGACGGCTGGCGGCAAGCTGAAGTTCGTCTTCCACAACACCCGGGACCCGTCGCGGACCGCTGCGTCGACGACCGACGGCCTGTTCACGATCGACGCGACCGTCGTGGTCAGGGGCGATATCACGCTGCCGGATGGCGGCGAGGAACTTTCGACGCGGACGGCAGGTTTCATCGAATGGCACGACTTTTTCGCAGGATACCCCGCCCTGTCCCCTCAGATCGTCAGTGCGCAGATCGAGCTGCTGACGGACTGCCAGATCGACCCGATCCAGCTTGGCACGTTCTTCAACCCGACACTCGTCCACGAACCGGTCCCGGACGAGTTCTTCGAGTTCGTGTCAAGGGACGGCAGCATCTACGGCCGGGTAGCTTTCACGCCCGACGACACGCTGGTGTGCGACCGCGCCCGGATCAGGGTCACGTTCGAGTCGGCAACCGGGACCACGGTCGACGAGTCAGCGGCGGATTTCGCGATCCTGCCGTTGCCGGTGCGGTTCGTCGCAGAGGCGGCGGCCGAGCACGGCGTGGACTATACCGGACGGGCGGTGGGGATGAGCGTCCTGCATCTGGACGCGGACGACCTCCCGGACCTCTTCGTGGCTATCGGGAATAGACTCGCTGATCCGGATGAGCACTCGCACCTGTATAGGAACTCCAGCTTACAATTGGGCGAGATCCGATTCACCGACCTAACCGGATTCCGCTTCGTCGGCGGTGATCTGCCACCAGCCGAGGCGGACGCTGTAGCGATTGCCGACGCCGACGGTGACGGTCGCCTAGAGATTGCCATGGCTCACCTGACGACCCCGGCGTTCTACGTGGAAGGTCCTGATGGTGTCTTTGCCAATGTCCTAGGCGACACGAACTACTTCGACCCCGATGAGGTCGCGCTGCTGGCGGAGTCCCGGAGCCTCGCCTGGTTCGACCACGATCACGACGGCGACCTCGATCTGCTTGTGGGCAAGGGGCTCGCGGCCGGACCCAGCCCGACAAGCCTGCCGCCTGTCCTGTTCCGCACGTACAGCCAGGCAGATGGGGCGACCTCCACGCGGCTAAGGATCGACGACGGGTGCGGTCTCACCGCCTCGGAGAGCTTCACGACGGCGATTGCAGTCGCGGACTACGATGGCGACGGACTTTGGGAGATCGTGACGGACAATATCGCCAATCCCTTGGGGCGCCTGCGGGCGAGTGAAGAAGAGATTCCGGGCCACTTCGAGGCCGCGACTGCATTTGCCACGGAATTCGTTGGGCACAGCGGCCTGGGCGCGGCAGCGTGGGCCGATTACGACCGCGACAACGACCTCGATCTGGTATGCGTCGACCAGTGGGTACTAGCGATTGCGGCGGGCGCCTACTTCTACGTCTATGAGAACGTGGGCGGCACTCTGGCACCGACGCCGACGATCACGCAAGCCCTGCCCGGCCGCAGCCGCGCGTCCCACGTCGCGGACATGGACCTCGACGGGTATCCGGATGTTATCGTGGTCGGCGACGAGACCACGGGCGGCGAGTTTTTCCTGAACAGAGTCAGCGATGGCGCCGTGGGCAACCGCTTCGTTGCGCGCGGGACGGCTTCCGGCTTCGTTTCTGCAGGGAGTTACGGCTATGCGGCAGCCATCGCCGACTTCAACGGGGACGGTTTCGCCGACATCATCGCCGGACGGGACGATCTGGCGGGACGTGTCCTGCGGACCGTCGACACGGGTCCCGGCGGCGCAAGCGCCCCGAATTGGCTGAAGCTGAAACTTATCGGTGACGGTGAGGACAACGAGGTGGGAATTGGGGCTACGGTCCGGCTGTCCACCCCGGGCGGTGATCCCCTCGGCGCCCAGGTGGTCGTGGCGGCCAGTCGGGCGGGCGGGCAATCAGATCCCGTTTTGACTTTCGGGCTGGGGACCTATGCCGGTGACGTCAACGTCAGGATCGACTGGCCCCTGGGTCTGCGTCAGGATTTCACGGTCGGTAGCGGTTCCCTCAACAGCCTGGTCACGATGGGGCAGCCGGTCGGGTTCACGCTCGACAACGGATCGGTCGGCGTCACGAAGACATTCGACGCGATATATGGTTCCATGGAGTGGACTTTCGAGTGGCTCACGGACCGCCTGACATCCCTGGAGTACGACATCATCGCAATCACGAACACCAGCGGCGGGGACTGCATCTTCAGCGAACTCCAGGTTGCGGGGCCGGAATGGATCACGCCGGCCCGCTACGAGATCGACGCCGTCACCGGCCAGGTCCGCTTCCGTCACGAAGCGACACTCCGCTTCGGGGATTGCCATTCACCCTGCGTCTACTCGTACACCGTACAGAGCCAGGACGCGCGCGACCTCTATCCGCAAGTCAGCTCCACGAAGACTCTGAAAGTCATGGCCTGTCCGGTCACGGGCGGAGAGTAGGAGGGGACCCATGAAGATCTTCAATCTTGTGCTCGTGCTGCTGGTCGCCGCGTGCGTTGCGCCGGCGGCTGACGGGATCGACTACCCCAAGGCGGAAGGGATCATCGGCATCGACGCGGGCGGCAGCGCATCGTGGCTCGCCGTCAGGGTCGACGTGCCGGAGGGCATGGCTCTCGCGGGATTCGCCTGGTACAACAACGATGATGCGACGGAATTCCCCGGCGTGTATCTAGGCACGGGCTACGACCGGGGGCCGGCCCCGATGGACGAAGCCCTGGCGGTCGGCGGCTTCTTCGGCGGTGCGGCGGACTCCTGGTCGCAGCTCGAATTCGCCCAGCCGGTCGCGGCCAGCCTGGGCAACCTGTTCGTCATCTTCGCGTTCCCCGCGGGCCCGGTCTACACCGACCGTGGCAGCGGCGGCGGGCCGGGGGTGGGCTACGTGGCCGGCGACAAAGGCAGCCGCGGCTGGATCAGCGGCGACGGGGAGTCGTGGCTGGCATTGTCCGCCGGGTACGGCTTCGCGGTGCTACCGCGGTTCGTCGCGGCGGACGGTGCCGTTCTCGCTAAGGCGCTACGCATCGGCGGCGCTCCTGCCGGTGGGGCGCCACAGATCCTCAAGGATTTCTTGCAAGCCGCACCAAATCCGTTTAACCCGCAGACAAGGATCACCTACGGCTTGAAGACGGGCCGGGACGTCAAGGTGGAGGTCTTCGATCTGCGCGGCCGGCTCGTCAAGCGCTTGTTTGGCGGCATCCAGGAGGCCGGCGAGCATGAGGCGGTCTGGCGGGGCGAAGACGCCGGTGGTCGCCGGGTGGCAAGCGGGGTCTACCTCGTCCGGATGCACGGTAGCGACATCGCCTTGACACGCCGCGTCATTCTGTTGAAGTGAAGAATGAGGAAACGATCATGAACTGCCGCCTGCATACCATGCTCCGCATTGCCTTGGCCTTGGCCGCCGCCGTCGCAACGGCCGGGCCGGCCGAGGCGCGAACATGGCAAGTGGCCAAGTCGGGGGAGAGGGACTTCGCGGTGATCCAGGACGCTGTGGATGCGGCCGCGTCCGGGGACACGATCATGATCGGTCCGGGGCGGTACGAGGAGTTCACTTGGATAACGCTGGGGAACTTCTTGGTCTACGTTGAAGGTCGCGACAAAGACATGACGATCATCGGGGCGGGCATCGACGAGACGATCATAGGGCACGAGAACCCTCCGTTTCCGGATAATGTCGGGACGACTGGGATCATATGGCGAGGTTCCGGTGTCGCGTTGTCAGTCCGCGGTCTTACGTTGGATAACCTCCAGGCAGCAAACGGCTTCTTCTACGATGGGAGGCGATTGGAGATTGATGACTTCGCGGTCAGAAATTGCTATGTGGGAATCAATCTCGTAGCCCGCGAAGGCGGATGGATCCGCAACTGCGAGTTCGAGACGGTCGGGTACGACAGCACCGATCTGACGATTACAGCGCAATCCGTGATCGTATACGAGCCCACGGTCGATTTCGTTATAGAACAATGCACGTTTGTGGACTGCGGCATTGGTGTGGGGGCCTATTGGGACTTCACGGACAATATTGCTGTGCAATACTGCAGCTTTCGTGGGGGCAAGGGTGGGGTCGACTTCAACAGCGGCGCCTCCGGGACGATCCGCCATTGTACATTTTTCTCGCAATACCAGTACGGCATCGTCGGCAGCTTCAACGACGGCGCCACCCTCGTGATCGAAGACAACACCATCGTGGCCGACCATCCCGCCGGCAAGGCCTACGGCTTCAGCCTCTATTGGCCCCGGGGCACCTACACCCTTCGCCGCAACACGATCACCGCCGCCAACGGTAACGCCTGCATCTGGGTCACCGTCCCAAACGCCGTCTTCGACGCCCGCGACAACCACTTCCTGCGGGCCGACACGACCTCGTTCCTGGCCAAAGGCTTCGCCAATCCGAATGCCCCCGGCGCCCCGTTCACCATCGACGCGACGGGCAACTGGTGGGGGACGACGGACCCGGCCGAAATCGCCGCGGGCATCCTCGACCTGCAGGACGACCCGGCCCTGGACTACCGGATCGTGTTCGAGCCGTTCCTGGGCGGGCCGGTGCCGGTCCGGAACCGCAGTTTGGGGGGCGTGAAGGCGCTGTTCCGGTAGTAGCGGCCTCCGCGGCCACCCCACACTCCGCTTGCCCCACCCGCACCCATCGCCTACCTTGAACGCCAACCCCATCCCGGCGGCGACGCCCGGCCGCGACGCCCCTAGCCGTCCCCGCCGGGGCCGGCCCGACCATTGCTCCGGAGGACGGATCCATGCCCGCAAGGACGCTGCTCACCGCCGGCATCACCGGTGTGGGGATGAGCTTCCCCGAACGCCGCCTGACCAACGCCGAGCTGGAGACGATGGTTGACACCAAGGACGACTGGATCGTCGAGCGCACCGGCATCCGGGAGCGGCGCCTGGTGGAGCGGGGCGTGGGCGCGTCGTTCCACGGCGCCAAGGCGGCCGAGCAGGCGCTCGAGCACGCGGGGCTCAAGGCGACCGACATCGACCTGATCATCGTGCCCACGGTGACGCCGGACATGCTGTTCCCGGCCACGGCCTGCCTGATCCAGCACATGATCGGTGCCGACAAGGCCTGGGGCTACGACATGGAGGCCGCCTGCAGCGGCTTCGTCTTCGCCCTGCAGAACGCCCGCGCCCAGGTCGAGAGCGGCTTCGCCCGCCGCGTGCTGGTGATCGGCACCGAGGTCATGTCCGCCATCACCGACTACACCGACCGCAACACCTGCATCCTCTTCGGCGACGGCGCCGGCGCGGTGGTGGTCGAGGCCGTCGACCCCGCCCGCGTGGGCATCATCGACGCCATCCTGCGCGTCGACGGCTCGGGCGCCGACCTGCTGAAGATGGACGGCGGCGGCAGCCGCATGCCCCCGACCGCCGAGAGCGTGGCCGCCAAGGCCCACTACATCTTCCAGGAGGGCCGCGAGGTCTACAAGTTCGCGGTCAAGGGCATGGCCAACATCACCGCCGAGATCGTGCAGAAGAACGGCTTCACCGGCCCGGACGTGGACCTCTTCGTGCCCCACCAGGCCAACCTGCGCATCATCGAGGCGGCCCAGCGGCGGGTCGGCCTGGAGGACCGCCAGGTGGGCATCACCATCGACCGCTTCGGCAACACCACCAGCGCCAGCATCCCTTCCTGCCTGCGCGTGGCCCTCGAGGAGGGCCGGCTCCAGGAGGGCAGCCTGGTGGTCGCGACCAGCTTCGGGGCGGGCTTCACCTGGGGCTCGGTGCTCCTGCGCTGGAACGCGCCGCTGTGACCCCGGCCGGCGGCGGAGCCTTATGATCGAAGTCAAGGGACTGACGCGGCGCTACGGCTCGACCCTGGCCCTGGACGACGTCAGCTTCGACGTCGCCGCGGGCGAGATCGTCGGCTTCCTGGGCCCCAACGGCGCCGGCAAGTCGACCACCATGAAGATCCTCACCGGCTCCCTGGCGCCCACCTCCGGCAGCGCCCGCGTGGCCGGCCACGACCTGGCGAGCGAGCCGCTGGCGGTGCGCCGCAAGGTGGGCTTCATGCCCGAACACGTGGCCCTGTACGGCGACATGGGGGTGGCCGAGCTGCTGCGCTTCGTGGCCGAGCTCAAGGGCACGCCCGCGGCCCTGCAGGCCGGCCAGGTGGCCCAGCTGCTGGACCGGACGGGCCTGTCGGACGTGCGCCACCGCCTGGTCGGCACCCTCAGCCACGGCTACCGCAAGCGCGTGGGCCTGGCCCAGGCCCTGATCGGCGAACCCGAGGTGCTGGTGCTGGACGAGCCCACCAGCGGCCTGGACCCTCACCAGATCGTCGAGATCCGCGAGCTGATCCGTTCCTTCCGCGGCACCCGCACGGTGCTCTTCTCCAGCCACATCCTGAGCGAGGTGGCGGCCATCTGCGAGCGGGTGCTGATCCTGGACAAGGGGCGCCTGGTGACCGGTGAGGTGGCCGCGGGCCTGGCCCAGGACGCCCCCGCGGCGTCCCGCAACACGGTCGTGCTCTCCTGGGACGGCGACCGCGAGGCCGTGACCCGGGCCCTGGCCCTGGTCACGGGGGTCGACAACGTGATCGTCACCGACCAGGGCGCCGAGGTGCTGATCGCCGGCAACCCGGTGGAGATCCGCCCCAGGCTGGTCGAATCGGTGCTGGCTGCCGGCGGCCGCCTGCAGGGCCTGCAGGACAAGGGGCCCAGCCTGGAGGACCTCTTCCTGCGGCTGACCGGCGCCGGGCGTGACGCGGACGGCGCGGACGGCGCCGAGGAGGCCCGGCCATGAGGCAGCTGCGGGCCATCCTGGGCCGCGAGGTCGGCTCCTTCTTCCACGGCGCCGTCGGCCCGGTGGTGCTGGTGGGCTTCCTGGTGGGGGTGGGGCTCTTCTTCACCCTCTTCGTGCTGGGCTACAGCGAGATGTCCCTGACGGCCATGCAGTCGGCGCGCAGCGGCAACTACCTGAACCTGGCCGAGGGCCTGTTCCGGCCCATGGTCTCGAACATGACCCTGTTCCTGCTGCTGCTCTTGCCGGCGGTCACCATGCGCCTGTTCGCCCCCGACTACCGCTCCGGGCGCTGGGAACTGGTGGCCAGCTGGCCGGTGCCGGACCTGGTCTGGGTGCTGGGCAAGTGGCTGGCGGCGGTCGCCGTCGCGGCGGTCCTGATCCTCGGCTCGGGGGCCTACTTCGGCGCCGTCTGGCTGCTGGGAAGCCCGGAGCCCGGACCGCTGGTGGCCGCGTGGCTGGGCCTGCTGCTGTACGCCGGCTGCCTGGCCGCCTGGGGCGTGCTGGCCTCGACCCTGGTCGGGCACCAGATCCTGGCCTACTTCTCGACCTTCGTCCTGGGCATCGTGCTGTTCCTGGTCGGGGCGCTGGAGCGCTTCCTGCCCGCGCCCTTCGGCGAGCTCTGCCGCCAGTTCTCCCTGCTGACCCACTTCGAGAAGTTCAGCCGCGGCGTGCTGGACAGCCGGGACATCGTCTGGTTCCTGGCCATGACCGCCGTGCCGCTGGCCGCGGCGGCGGCGGTCCTGGCGGGCCGGCGCCAGACGGCCCAGCGGCGCCTGGGCCAGGCCGCGCCGGTGCTGCTGGTGGTCCTGGTCGCGCTGGTGGCCTACCTGGCGGCCCTGCGCCTGCCGCTGGTGGCCGACCTGACGGCCGACAAGCGCTACAGCCTGGCGCCGCAGACGGTGCAGATCCTCGAGTCCCTGCCCGACGGGCTGGCGGCCCTGCGGGCCGCGGCGGATTCCGCCGGCGCCGACACCCGGGACCTGGACCACGTCCAGGTCACCGCCTTCTACCAGCGCCTGGACCCGGCCCGGGACCTGACCGAGGCCCTGCTGAAGGCCTGCACCCAGCACACCCGGGCCTTCCGCTACCGCATGGTGGACCCGGAGGAGGAGCTGGATCTGGTGCGCCAGTACGGCGTGAACGTCTCGCGCACCATCGTCGTCGCGGCCGCGGACCGCTGGACCAGCGTCCTGCAACCGGAGGAGGGCGGGCTCATCAACGCCGTCTACCGCCTGGTCTCGGGCCGCAGCACCCGGGTGCTGCACCTGCTGGGCCACGGCGAGCACCTGCCCGACAGCGACGACCTGGGTGGCTACTCCAGCTACGGGCAGCTGCTGTACGAGCAGGGCTACGACCTGCAGACTTTGCACCTGCCGGCGGCGGGCCGCGTGCCGCCGACGGCGGACGTGGTGGTGATCGCCGGCCCGCGCACCGAACCGGGCGACGAGGAACTGGCGGCGCTGGAGGAGCACCTGCGCCGGGGCGGCGCCGTGCTCGGCCTCTTCGACCCGCCGACCCCGGACCGCTGGCGCCGCTGGCTGGCGCGCTGGCGCGTGGAACTGACCGGCGACGTGATCGTGGCGGCGGACCGGGCGGCCAGCGAGTTCGGCGTGGGTGCGCGCACGGTGGTCGTCGGCGACGGCTACGGCGACCACACCGTCTCCCGCTCCCTGACGGGGGTGGCCACGGTCTTCCCCCTGGCCCAGCCCCTGGCCCTGGTGGGGGAGCCGGACAGCGTGGTCGCCGGCGCGGTGATCCTGCGCAGCAGCGAGCTGACCTGGGCCGAGCGCGACCCGGACACCCGCTTCAGCGGCCGCGCCCGCTACGACGCGGGGGTGGACGTGCCCGGGCCCCTGGATTTCGGCATGGTGCTGGAGCTGGCCCTCGATCCCGAGGGCGGGCGCCCCGGCCGCCTGGTGGTCGTCGGCAACTCGGAATTCCTGTCCAACGCCAACCTCAACCTGGGGGGCAACCGGGACCTGCTGCTGAACGCCCTGGGCTGGCTGGCCCGGGAGGAGACCCTGATCCAGCTGCGGGGGCGCGATCCGCTGAGCCAGCCCGTGGTGCTGGACGACACCTGGAAGAAGGTGCTGGGCTGGGGTTCGGTGCTGGGCTGGCCCCTGCTGGTGGGCAGCCTCGCCGTCGGCGTCATGCTGCGCCACCGCCGGGCAGGGGGTGCCGCATGAGCCGGGTGCGCCTGCTCCTGGTCCTCGGCGGCGTCCTGGCGGCGCTGGCCGTCGCGTTCTGGCTGCTGCGGGCCGACCGGGACACCGACCTGACCGCCGGCGGCCCCCTGCTGGCCACGGACCTGGGCACGGTCGAGCGCATCCAGCTGACGCTCAGCGGCGTGCCCACCGTGTTCGAGCGCCGGGAAGACTCCCTGTGGACCATGTCCGGGGCGGTGCACGACTGGGTCGATCCCCTGCGCCTGTCCCAGCAGCTGGCGGTCCTGGGCGCGGCCGAAGGCGGGCGCCTTTTGCCGGGCACCGAGCCGGAAGACCGCCGCTACGAGTTCAACGGGCCCCAGGCGGTGCGCCTGGTCCTGTTCGGGCCCGGCGGCAGCGAGGAGCGCCTGTCCCTGGGCGCCGCGAATCCGGTGACGGGCAACGTCTACGCCAGCGGGGCGGGACGGACCGCCTGCTTCCCCGTCCTGGCCGAGACCCGTGACCGCCTGGCCAGGCTGCCGGAGGCGGTGCGCCTGACCACGGTGCTGCCCCCGGTGCCGCTGACGGCGCTGGAGCGCATCACGGTCACCCGTGGCCGCCGCACCGAGGTCCTGGCGGCCGCAGGCGGCCGCTGGTGGCTGCTGGTGCCGGCCGCCGACCTGTCCGTCCTGCCGCCGTTGGCCCAGGACTGGCAGCGCCTGCACGACGACCGCCGGCGCCGCGACGACGAGGGCCTGTGGGTCCTGGCCGACGAACGCCGGGTCGGCCTGCTGGCCTACGAGGCGGGCCAGCTGCAGGTCAGCAGCTTCGTGCCGCCGGAACAGGCCGCCGACGCCCTCGACCAATGGGAGCTGGACCCGGCCTGGCTGACGGTGGTGCTCGAGGGCCGCGGCATCGACCCCGACCCCACCACCGGCACGCCCGACCGGCTCGTGGTGGGCTTCGGCCCGCCCCTGGACGAGAAGACCGTGCCGGCGGTGCGCCGCGGCAACCCGCTGCTGGTGCCCCGGCAGGCCCTGGCCACCCTGGAGGCCCCGCCGGGGGACCTGCTGCACCTGTTCGCCTTCACCGACCGGCCCCTGCTGGCGGACGAGGTGGAACTGGCCGCGGCCGGCGGCCCGCTGCTGCGGGCCCGCCGCGTCGAGCGGGAGGTCCGCCACGACGAGCGTGCGCAGTGGGATCAGCTGCTGCCCGAGCCGGGCCGCGACGAGGCGCGCGCCCACCTGACGGCCCGCAACTTCATCGTCGACCTGGACCGGCTGGCGGTGCTGGCGGTGCTGCCGCCGACGGATGCCAAGCGGGTGCTGCAGCCGGAGGGCCGGGTCACGGTGACCGTGCGCTGGGGCGATCCCGCCCGCAGCGAGGTCTGGCACTGCGGTCGCCTGGACCTGCCCAACGTGCCCGGCGGCCCCGAACGCCTGGTCCCCGGCGACGACGGCGAGGGGCCGGTCGGCTTCTGGCGCCCCGCCGACGGCCGGCTGCTGCAGGTGCCGTCCACGGTGCTGGTCACGGCGCGGAACCTGGCGCGCTGAGCCGGCTGGAGGGGGCGGTCAGTCCGCCGCGGAAATCACCACCAGCGGCGCGTGCTCGGCCGCGTAGGTGGCCCCGTCCCAGGCCGGCGGCTGGATGATCGCCACCGCGGAGACGGGCACGGTCCCGCCCAGGGTCACCGCGTCCAGGGCGGCGGCGTACTGCTCGCCCAGGGCGGCGAACACCGGCAGCTGGTCGCCGGGCACCGGGTCCGCCGGCGGCAGCTTCAGGGTGCGCGGGTTGACGAACTGGCCGCTCTTGCGGACGCGGAAGTCCAGGTGCGGGCCGGTGGCGTAGCCCGTGGCGCCCACGTAGCCGATGATCTGCCCCTGCCGCACCCTGGTGCCCTCCTTGACGCCCTTGGCGAATCCCGACAGGTGCAGGTAGAAGGTCTCGTATTCGCGGTTGGTGTGGCGGATCTGCACGTAGCGGCCGTTGCCTTCCTTGCGGCGGGCGGCCACCACGGTGCCGTCGCCGGCCGCGCGCACGGGCGTGCCCAGGGGCGCGGCGTAGTCCACGCCCAGGTGGGGCATGTGGCGCTTGAGCACCGGATGGAAGCGGCGGTAGGAGAACTCGCTGCTGACGCGGGAGTACTCCAGCGGCGCGCGCATCAGCTGCTTCTGCAGGTTCTTCCCCTCGGGGTCGAAGTAGCCGGGCTTGCCCTCGGGGTCGGTGTACAGGTAGGCCCGCTTGGGCTCGCCGCGGTTGACCAGTTCGGCCGCGAGCACCGGGCCGGCGCGGAGGAACCCGCCGTCCTTCCAGATCTCCTCGTAGACCACGCGGAAGGTGTCGCCGCGGCGCAGGTCGCGGCTGAAGTCCACGTCCCAGCCCAGGATGTCGTTGAGCTTGGCGGCCAGGGCCAAGGGAGCGTCCAGCTGCTGCAGGCTGGCGTAGAGGCTGACCTCGATGGTGCCGCCCACGCCGCGCAGGCGGCGCTCGACGGGATAGGTGCCGTCCTCGCGCTCGTAGGTGTCGCCGCGGCGGACCCAGGTGACGTGGCTCTCCACGTCCAGGTCGAAGCCCAGCGACTGCAGGCCGCCGTCGGGGGCCACGTGGATGCGGAAGCGCTCGCCCGCGCGGACCTTCGCCAGGTTGCGGAAGGGTTTGCAGGCCTTCACCAGGACCATGATGTCCTCGTGGGCGGCGCCGCGGGCGCTGAGGGCGTCGTAGAAGGTCTCGCGGCGGCCGATGACCATCTCCACCGGGCCTTCGTCCGGGCGGCAGAGCGGGCCGAGCTCGTCCGGTGCCAGGGCCGGCGTCCCAACGCGGCGGATGAGGGCGCCGGGCAGCAGGTGCGAGAATCCGGCCTCGACCGTCAGGACTTCCGGGAGCGGCGCCTCGGCCGGGCCGCCCATGCCGCTGCCGGCGTCGTACGCCGGCATCCGGCCGGACCCCCAGGCCAGGAGCACGAGGCCGCCGATGGCCAGGGCCGGGGCCACGGGTATGGACTTCAGGAGCTTGGAAATCAGGGTTCCGTCCTTAACGTTCGGGCGAGATCCATCCTGGACCCGGGGCCAGGAAAATCTGCCTCATCGACCGGGCCCGATCAAGGGTTTTCTGGGTCCCGTCCTTGCTGGGACCATGACCGGGGTCCGCTTCCATGCTATGATGACCCCCGGAAACCGTGCATTTCGCCCGCCTTGGCCGGATTCCTGCCAGGAATCCCGGTAGGGGCGGGGGCAAATCGTGCCGATGCGGAGGTCCTGTCGTGTCCAGTCGCAACCGCTGCAACCCTCATGCCGTCCTCGTGTTCCCGGCGTTGTTGCTGCTGGGTTTCGCGCCCGCCGCCCGGGGCACGGTGCACCTGACCGACGCTGCCGGGGGCGCGACCGGTAAGCTCTTCGGCACATCGGTCCGCGAACTGGAGGATCTTGACGGCGACGGGCGCTGGGAACTGCTGGTCGGGGCGCCGGCCTCGGAGGTGCCAGGCGGCAACAAGGCCGGCTCGGCCTTCCTGTGGCTGGGCGGGCGCAACCTGACCGTGGCGCCGGACCGCGCGTGGCACGGCGCCGCCGAGGACGAGTTCGGCTGGTGCGTGGCGCCCATCGGCGACGTCAACGACGACGGGCGGCCGGACTGGGCCGTGGGCGCCCCGGCGCGGGGCTCGAGCCGTCCCGGCCGGGTCTACGTGTTCCATGGCGCGGCGAACCCGCCGTCAGGACCGGCTTTGACCATCAACGGCGCCTCGACCGACGACCACTTCGGCTTTTCCGTTTCGGCGGCGGGGGATTTCAACGGCGACGGCATCGACGATTTCGTCGTCGGTGCGCCCATGGCCGACGTGGGCGGCACCGACAACGGGGCCGCCTACGTGATCTACGGAGCCGCCGGCGGGCCCAGCACCAACCTGGCCGACGCCACCGTCCTGAGGGGATCCTTCGCCGACGACCACTTCGGCTGGGCCGTGTGCGACGCCGGCAACTTCCTGGGGGGCAATCCCCGGGCCATCGCCGTGGGCGCCCCGGACAACAACACCCGCGGCATCGACGCCGGCGCCGTCTACGTCTACGAGGGTTCCCTGGGCGGGGCGGCTCCCGACACCACCATCGACCACTGGATCAGCACCTCCTACGGCAACCCCGCCGGCGGCCGCTTCGGTTTCTCCCTGCGCAACGCGGGCCGTTGGGACGGCGGCAGCATCGACGACCTGGCCATCGGCGCCCCGGAGATGAACGCCGGCGCCAGCCGCAACGGGCGGGTCGAGCTCGTCTTCGGCGGCACGAGCCCGTCGCACGCGGGCGACCGCTACGTCAACGGCGCCAACGCCGGCGACCGTTTCGGCTGGTCGGTGGCGCGCCTGGGCAACGTTGCCGGGACCTCGGCCGAGGATCTGGCCATCGGCGCCCCCCAGCGGGACTTCGAGGCCAGCAACGCCGGCCGGGCCTACATCTGGGAAGGCGGCGCGGCGTCCCAGAACAGCGCGGCCAGCCTCGGCATCCTGGCCAATATCCCGTTGATGCCGGGCACCGAGGCGGACGACCAGTTCGGCTGGGCGGTCAGCTCCGCCGGCGACTTCGACGGCGACGGCCTGCGGGACATCGCCGTCGGCGCGCCCTACGGCAACATCGCCACCAACACCACCGGGGGCTTCTGCCTGCTGGTGGACACCAGCGACCAGGTGGTGGCCACGCTGCTGACCCGCTGGGAAGCGACCTGGACCGCCGAGGGGGCGGTGCGGCTGGTCTTCGCCCTGGGGGTGCCCAGCGACGGCATCACCCTGCTGCACCTGGTGCGCCAGGGACCGGGCGGTCCGGCCACGGTCTACGCCGGCGCCGCGGTCCCGGGCGAGGGCGCGCTCGAGCTGACCCCAGCGGGCTTCGAGGTCCTGGACACGGCCGTGCCCGCGGCCGCGGGCTTCACCTACGACCTGACGGTCACCCTGGCCGACGGTGGTCCGCGGACCCTGGCGGCCCTGGACGGCCCGCGGGGGGCGGCCCCGGCCCTGCCGGCCAGCCTGGCACTGGGCGACATCTGGCCCAACCCGGCCAATCCGCTGGTGAGCATCCGCTTCCGCGCCGAGGGCGGCGAACCGGTGGCCTGCCGCGTCTACGACGTGCGCGGCCGCCTGGTGCGCACGCTGCACAGCGGTGCGGCGACCGGCGACTGGCAGACGGTGCGATGGGACGGCCGCGGCGACGACGGCCAGTCCGCGCCTTCGGGCAGCTACCTGGTGCTGCTGCAGACGGAAGCCGGCGCCCGGGCGCGCCAGTTGACCCTTGCCCGCTGACGGCGGGACCGCGGTCCTGCCGCGGGTCGAGCTGCACACCCACCTGGAGGGGTCCCTGACCCCGTCCCGGCTGATCGCGCTGGCCCGCCGCCACGGCCAGCCGGGCCTGCCTGCGGCCTGCCTGGACCCCGGCGGTTCGGCCTACCGTTTCGCCGGCTTCCAAGGCTTCCTGCAGCTGTTCCGGCGCGCCACCAGCGTCGTGCGCACCCCCCGTGACTACCACGACCTGGCCCTGGACCTGGGGGCGCAGCTGGCCGCCGACCGGGTGGGATACGCCGAGGTCATCGTCTCCTACGGGGTGATGCTGCGCCGGGGCATCGACCCGGTGGCGGTGCAGCGGGCGTTGGCCGAGGCCGCGGCCGAGGTGGAGCAGACCCGCGGGCCGGTGCTGCGCTGGCTGCCGGACGCCG
>JACZKN010000598.1 GCA_014859985.1 Candidatus Krumholzibacteriia bacterium
GAGCGGTGGCGCTGTCGCCGCCCCCGCCCCTTGCGGCGGAGCCGGCGACAGCGCCACCGCTCGACGACAGGACGATGGTCATGTCCGGCCCGGTGGGCGCCGAGTGCCTGGTGGCCTGGCTGGTGGTGGCCAGCGGCCCCGCCCGCGGCCGCGATTTCCGGCTGCCGGGGGGCACCGCGCGCCTCGGCCATGATCCGGCCTGCGACGTCTGCCTGGCCGGGGACACCTACATGTCCGGTTGCCACGCCGAGATCAGCTTCCGCGGGGGACTGCACGAGCTGCGCGACCTGGGCTCGACCAACGGAACCTACGTCAACGAGTCCCGGGTGGGCGAGGCCGTGCTGCGCGACGGCGACCGCGTGCGCCTGGGCACGACGCAACTGGTCTTCAAGTGCTTCAGTCTCTGATAGGCGCGTTCCGGCGCCGCGGCGGTGCGGGCGCGGGGATCGAGCCGACCGCAGCGCGGCTGTTGCCGTTGGCCGGTGCACCCCCGGGAGAGGTCCGCCTGACCGGGGAGCCGCTGGTGATCGGCCGCACGGCCGAAGCCTCGCTGGTGTGCCCGCAGCCGGCTCTCAGTCGCCGGCACGCGTGCGTGGCGTACGCCGACGGCGCCTGGTGGGTGGAGGATCTGGATTCGGCCAACGGCACCACCGTCGACGGCGTGGCGGTGACGAGGGCGGTCCTCGCCCCCGGTGCGGTGGTGGGGTTCGGCGGGGCCGTGCGCTACCGTTTCATGCCCGGCGTCGAGGTCCCAACGGCGGGCTTGTCGATGGTCAACAGGTTGCTGTGCTTGAAGTTGACTCCGCTTGGAGGAGGACGATCCCACGTGCTCAGGCGCCGGCTGACCGTCGTCGGCCGCAACGCCACCGCCGACCTGCGCCTGGATTCCGGCCAGGTGTCGGGAATCCACGCGCGGATCCTGCGCCGGGGCGGATGCGTGCTGCTGCGCGACACCGGCAGCCGCAACGGCACGACGGTCAACGGCGACACCGTCAGCCAGGCCGCCCTGGCTCCCGGCGACCTTGTGTCCTTCGGCGACGTGGTTTTCCGGGTGGGGCGGTCACCCGTGCCCACGGGCGGCGCCATGGTCGGCGGCGCTTCCGGCGTGCTGGCGGTCGCGGCGGTCGCCGTGGTGGCGGCGCTGCTGACCGGCGGCGAGGCCGAACCCCTGTGGACGCGCCAGATGTACCTGGACCAGGTCAGCACCAGCCTGGTGGCCGCGATCCGTGCGCAGGATCGCACGCCGCCGGCGCGCGAGGTGGCCCTGGCCCAGATCGACATCGCGCGGCGGTCGCTCATCGCCGCCGACCTGATGCGCCCGGACCGCCAGACCCCCGACGAGGTGCTGGCGGCCATGACCCGGGCGGCCGGGGCGCCGGAGGTGGCCAGGGCCCTGCGGGGGCGCGGGAT
>JACZKN010000599.1 GCA_014859985.1 Candidatus Krumholzibacteriia bacterium
GGCCGCCGAGTAACGACGGGCAACGCCGCTGCGCGGCCCGCCCCGCGGGGCGCCGGCCGCCGGGTCGACACCGGGGCCCCCGCGCGGGTCCCCAGCCTCTCCCGACCAGGACCGGGAGCCGGAGGAGACATGGAAATCACCGCCAAGATGGTCAAGGAGCTGCGGGAGGCCACCAACTGCGGCATGATGGACTGCAAGAAGGCGCTGGCCGAGTGCGACGGCGACATGGACAAGGCCGCCGACTACCTGCGCAAGAAGGGCATCGCCTCGGCCGCCAAGAAGGAGGGCCGGACCACCAGCCAGGGCCTGGTCGGCAGCTACATCCACATGGGCGGCAAGGTGGGCGTGCTGGTGGAGGTCGCCTGCGAGACCGACTTCGTGGCGCGCACGGACGACTTCCAGGAGATGGTCCGCAACCTCGCCATGCACGTCGCCGCGGCCAGTCCCCTGGCCGTCAGCCGCGACGAGATCGCCGGCGCGCTGGTGGAGAAGGAGCGGGAGATCTACCGTGCCCAGATGCGCGAGCAGGGCAAACCCGACAACATCATCGACAAGATTGTTGAAGGCAAGGTGGATAAATACTACTCTGACGTGGTCCTGCTCGAGCAGAAGTACGTGAAGGACCCGGACATGACGGTCGAGGACTACGTGAAGTCCGTCATCGGCAAGCTGGGCGAGAACATGCAGATCAAGCGCTTCGCGCGCTACCAGATCGGCGCCTAGTCCGCTGCCTGCCTCGGCCCGGGCCCGACGGCCCGGGCTTTTTCTTAGCACCCGGCCCACGGACGCGCCGGGCAGGCGCACCCGGCCCGGCGGGGCCGCAACGGAAGGCGACACCGGTGAAGTTCACGCGGATCCTCCTGAAGCTCAGCGGCGAGGCCCTGATGGAGGGCGGCGAGCAGTACAGCCACCGCAAGCTCACGGCGCTGGCCCAGGCGGTGCTGCGCACCGCCGAGCAGGGCGTCCAGGTGGGCATCGTGATCGGCGCGGGCAACATCTTCCGCGCCCGCTCGGCCAACCTGCAGATCGTCGACCGGGTCACCGCCGACAACGTGGGCATGCTGGCCACGGTGATGAACGCGGCCATCCTGCGCGACTACCTCAGGGCCGAGGGTCTCAAGTCGGTCATCCTCAGCCCGCGCGAGCAGCGGCCCCTGACCGGGGCCTTCGCCCGGGACACCGCCCTGGCCCTGCTGCAGGCGGGCACCGTGGTGCTCTTCGCCGGCGGCACGGGCAACCCCTACTTCACCACCGACAGCGCCGCCGCCCTGCGGGCCCTGGAGATCAGCGCCGACCTGCTGCTCAAGGGCACCCAGGTGGACGGCGTCTACGACAAGGATCCCCACCGGCACCCCGACGCCCGGCGCTACGAGACCCTGACCTACGACCGCGTCGTCGCCGAGCGCCTGGGGGTGATGGACCTGACCGCCGTCACGCTCTGCGCGGAGCACGGCCTGCCCATGTTCGTCTTCGACATCACCGACCCCGAGAGCCTGGTCAGGGCGGTGCGGGGCGAGCAACCCGGAACCTGGATCACGAAGGAGTCCTAGCGATGAGCGCCGACGCCAAGGAACAAGCGGAACTCGCGATGGAGGAGGCCCTCGACACGGTGAAGGCCCGCCTTTCCCGCATCCGGACGGGCAAGGCCACGCCCGCCATCCTCGACGGCGTGAAGGTGGAGTACTACGGCGCGGCCACGCCGCTGAAGCAGCTGGCCGCCGTGGCGGTGCCCGAGCCCCGTCTGCTGACGGTCAAGCCCTTCGACCGCTCCGCCATCGGCGCCATCGAGAAGGCCATCCAGGCCGGCAACCTGGGCCTGAACCCCTCGAGCGACGGCATGATGATCCGCATCCAGATCCCCGATCTGACCGAGGACCGCCGCCGCGACCTGGGCAAGCAGGCCCGCGAGGTCGGCGAGGAGGGCAAGATCGCCGTGCGCAAGGTGCGCCAGGAGGCGAACGACGTCCTGAAGACCGAGCTCAAGGACGGCGACGTCACCGAGGACGAGCACCACAAGGACCGCGACGACATCCAGAAGCTGACCGACACGTACTGCGAGAAGGTCGACGCGATCATCTCGGCCAAGACGGCCGAGATCATGGAGCTCTAGGAGGCGGCGATGGCACAGGCGCACGACCTCGCGGCGCTGGGCGGGCTGTCCGAGGACGAGATCTTCGCGGCGGTCGTCGCCCGCGGCGACCTGCCCCGCCACGTGGCCGTCATCATGGACGGCAACGGGCGCTGGGCCCGCAAGCGCCGCCTGCCCCGGGTCGCGGGGCACCGCGCCGGGCGGCACGCCGTGCGCCGCAGCGTGGAGGCCAGCGGGCGCCTGGGCCTCGAGGTGCTGACCCTCTACACCTTCAGCCAGGAGAACTTCAACCGCCCCGCGGCGGAGGTCAAGGCCCTCTGGCACTTCCTGCAGGAGTCGCTGGTCGCCGAACAGGACGAGCTGCACCGCCGCGGCGTCCGCCTGGTGGCCACCGGCGACCTGGACCGCCTGCCCGGCCCGGCGCAGGAGGCCCTGCAGCGGACCGTCGATGCCCTGGCCGGCAACACCGGCCTGGTGCTGAACCTGGCGGTGGCCTACGGCGGCCGCCAGGAGATCGTCGCCGCCGCCCGGGCCCTGGCCCGGCGCGTGGCCGCCGGCGGGCTGGATCCCGAGACGATCGGCGAGGAGGACTTCGCCCGGGGCCTGTGGACCGCCGGCCTGCCCGACCCTGACCTGGTGATCCGCACCAGCGGCGAGGCCCGCCTCAGCAACTTCCTGCTCTGGCAGGCGGCCTACGCCGAGCTGTTGATCACGCCGGTGCTGTGGCCCGATTTCGGCGCCCGCGACCTGGCCCTGGCCGTGGCCGACTTCCAGAACCGGGAGCGGCGCTTCGGGGCCCTCCCCGCGGACGAGCAGGACCTGCCGCCGGCCGACCCGGCCGGGGCCCTGGATCCCTCCCGCTGGAAGCGGCTGCTGCAGGTGCGGCGGTGAACGGCGGCGGCGCGGGCGGCCCGGCGCGTCCGTCCGCCGTGGGCCGCTTCCTCGCCGCCGGCATCCTGCCCCGCCTGGCGGTGATCGTGCTGGGCGTGCCCTGCCTCTACCTGATCACGCGGCGCGGGGGCGCGTTCTTCCTGGGCCTGGTGGCCCTGGTGATCCTGCTGGGCCTGCGGGAATTCTACGACCTGATGCGGGCCAAGGGCTACCGGCCGTTCGCCGCCCTGGGCTATTTCAGCGCCCTGGCCATGGCCGTCTACGCCTGGCGCCAGGAGGTGGCCGTACCCCTGGTGCTGACGGCGAGCCTGCTGGCCATCATGGCGCGCGAGCTGCTCAGGGGCGAGCAGCGCCACGCCCTGACCCACATGGCGGTCACGGTGTTCGGCATCATGTACCTGGGTTGGCTGGGCAGCCACCTGGTGATGCTGCGCCAGCTGCCGGCCGCGAGCGGGGCGCCCGACGCCGTGGGGGCCCAGATGGTGTTCTTCGCGGCCCTGGTCACCTGGGCCAACGACACGGGGGCCTACCTGGCCGGCATCGCCCTGGGCCGGCACCCCCTGGCCCCGCGCATCAGCCCGAAGAAAACCCGCGAGGGGGCCCTGGGCGGCCTGGTGGCCGCCGCCCTGGTGGGCTGGCTGTGCGCCCGCGGCTTCGCCGGGTTCCTGACGCCCCTGGCCGGGGGCCTGCTGGGGCTGGTGGCCGGCGTGGTGGCCCAGCTGGGGGACCTGGTGGAGTCGCTGATCAAGCGGGACGCGGGCACCAAGGACACCGCCGAGCTGATTCCGGGGCACGGCGGGGTGCTGGACCGCTTCGATTCGCTGCTGTTCGTGGTGCCGGTGCTCTACTACTGGTTCCGGCTCTTCATCGTCTGACCGGATCCGCGCAGGGAGGGTGCCCGATGACCGCCGACACCGCCGCGCCGCGCGGGTCGCTTTACCCCTGCGGCCGGCCGCTGCTGGACCTGCCGCGGCCCCTGCCCTTGGTGGTGCTGGGGGCGACCGGCAGCATCGGCCGGCAGACCCTGGAGCTGGTGCGCCGGCGGCCGGAGAGCCTGCGGGTCGTGGCGGTGGCCTGCCGGGGCCGGGTCGACCTGTTGCGGCAGGAGTTGGCCCTGCTGGCGGGCGCCTGCCCCGACCACCCGGCGCCCCTGGTGGCGGTCGGCGATCCGGCCGCCAGGGAGCAGGCGGCGCGGGATCTGGG
>JACZKN010000075.1 GCA_014859985.1 Candidatus Krumholzibacteriia bacterium
CTGCCCCCCTCCCCCATCCGCCCGGTCACCACCTACTCCATCGTCGCCCGCGACCCGGACACGGGCGAGTTCGGCGTGGCCGTCCAGTCCCACTGGTTCAGCGTGGGCCAGCTGGTGCCCTGGGCCCAGGCCGGCGTGGGCGCGGTCGCCACCCAGTCCATGGTCGATCCTTCGTACGGGCCGAACGGGCTGGAGCTGATGGCAGGCGGCGCGGCCGCGGCGTCGGCGTTGGCCACGCTCCTGGACCGGGATGAGGGGAGCGAGCTGCGCCAGGTGGCGATGGTGGACGCGGGCGGCGGCGCGGCCAACTTCACCGGCGGCCGCTGCATCGCCGAAGCGGGCGGGCGCACGGGGGCCGGCTACGCGGTGCAGGCGAACCTCATGGCCACCGCGACGGTGCCCGACGCCATGGCCCGGGCCTACGAGCAGGCCACCGGGCCGTTGGCCGAACGGCTGCTGGTTGCCCTGGCGGCGGCCGAGCGCGAGGGCGGGGACATCCGCGGCCGCCAGTCGGCGGCCCTGCTGGTGGTGCCGGCCGAGGCGACGGGCAAACCGTGGGAAGACGTGAGCATCGAGCTGCGGGTCGAGGACCACCCCGACCCGGTGGCCGAGCTGGAGCGCCTGCTGCGCCTGCACCGGGGCTACGAGCAGATGAACGCCGGCGACCTGGCGGTCGAGCACGGGGACATCGCCGCGGCCAACCGGGCCTACGGCGCGGCGGCGGCCATCCTGGGCGACAACCTCGAGGCCCGGTACTGGCACGCCGTCGCCCTGGCCGGGGCCGGCCGCCTGGACGAGGCCCTGCCCCTGTTCGCGGCGGTGTTCGCCGCCGGGGAGAACTGGCGCGAGCTGACGCCGCGGCTGGTACCGGGCGGCTTCCTGCCGGTGGACGACCGGACGCTGGAGCTGATCATGCGGCAGGGCCGCTGAGAACGGCGGCCAACGCCTCGCGCAGCACAGGATCGTCGGGGTGGAAGCGGCCGGCGGCTTCGACGTGGCGGAACCAGGTGCGCTGCCGCTTGGCGTACTGCCGGGTGGCGCGCACCACCGCGGGCGCCAGGTCCGCGCGCGGCAGCCGGCCCTGCAGGTGGGCGACCACCTCCCGGTAGCCAATACTCGAGAGCCCCGGCCCGTCGGCCCGGTGCTGCGCGAGCAGGCCGCGCGTCTCCTCCAGCCAGCCCCCGCCCAGCATGGCCGCCGTGCGGGTCGCGATGCGGGCGTCCAGTTCGGCCGTCTCCCGTTCCAGCACGAAGACCGGGAAGGCCAGGCCCAGGGCCGGGTCCGGCCGCTGGGCCGCCTGCAGTTCGGTCTGCGTGCGGCCCGCGACGAGGAAGACCTCCAGCGCCCGCTGGCTGCGCAGGCGGTCGCGGGTGTGGATGCGCCGGTGGGCGGCCGGATCGACGCGGGACAGGCGCTCGCGGATGCCGCGGTCGTCGAGCTGCGCCAGCTCGGCCCGCACCTCCTGCAGCCGCTCGGGTGTGTGCCCGGGGATGACCATGAACCCCTCGCGCAGGGCCTCCAGGTACATGCCCGCGCCTCCTGCCAGAAGCGGCACGCCGCCGCGGGCGGTGATCTCCCGGTAAACGCGGCAGAAGTCGGCGCGGAAGCGCTGGGCGCTGTAGCTCTCGTCCGGATCGACGAAGTCCACCAGGTGGTGCGGGCAGGCGGCCTGCTCTGCCGCGGTCGGCTGGGCGGTGCCGATCACGAGGCCCCGGTAGAGCTGCCGGCTGTCGAGGCTGATGATCTCCAGGGGCAGGCCCGCGGCAAGGGCGGTCACCAGGGTGGTCTTGCCCACCGCAGTGGGGCCGACCAGCGCCGGGCAGACGCCGCTAGGTGCGCCCAAACCGCTTCTCCAGGTCCGCCAGGGTGAACTGGATCAGCGTGGGCCGGCCGTGGGGGCAGGACAGGGGCGTGTCCGTGGCGAAGAGCTGGTCCACCAGGTGCTGCATCTCCGGTACGGTCAGGGGCTCGCCCGCGCGGACGGCGCCGTGGCAGGCGAAGCTCGCGAGCAGGTCGACGCGGTTCTCCTGGCTGGGCTGGTCGTCCCAGGCCAGGTCGTCCAGCATGTCCAGCAGCAGCCGCCCCTCGTTCCAGTTCTTCAGGCTGGACGGGATGCCCTGGACCAGGATGCTGCGGCCGCCGAAGGGCTCGATCGCGAACCCCATCAGGCCCAGCTGGTCGCGGTGGGTCTGCCAGGCCTGCACCTGGCCGGGGGTCAGCTCCAGGTGGGCCGGGAACAGCAGCTGCTGGGTGGCCACGCCCACGCCATGCTCCAGGGCCCGCTGGGCCTCGTTGTAGAGGATACGCTCGTGGCTGTTGTGCTGGTCGATGAGCACCAGGCCGCCGCGGATCTGGGTGACGATATAGGTGCGGTGCAGCTGCCAGTAGGGCGCCGGGTGCAGGGACTGGTCCGCGCCCAGGCCCAGCCGCGAGGAGGCGGCCGGGGCGTCGTCGTCGCGTTCGCCGCGCAGGGCCGCGGCGCCGAAGAGCTGGCCCTGCCCGGCCGCGACGCCCTTGTACTCGTAGCCCTGGGAGGCGCCCCGCTGGAAGTAGTGCCGCAGGGCGTCGGTCTCCGCCTCGGCGATGCGCCGGGTGGCCGCCTCGTCGGTGCCGCCGCCGGTGCCGGGCCCGGCCCAGGGCCGCAGGTCGGCGGCCTGGCGCAGGCTCAGGCCGTCGGTCAGGGAGGTCTTGAGCAGCCCGAACACCTCCCGCTCCATGAGCAGGCGCACCTCGGTCTTGGCCGGGTGCACGTTCACGTCCACCTCGCCCGGGGGCACCTGCAAGAAGGCGATGACCACCGGGTGGCGGCCTGGCGGCACCACCTCGCGGTAGGCCTGCAGGATGGCCTGGGACAAGGAGGCGCTCTCGACCGGCCGCCGGTTGATGAACAGGAACTGCTGCTCGCGGTTGCCGCGCGTCCAGGTGGGGCGCGAGGCCAGGCCGCCGATGGAGAAGCCGCCCTTGGCCAGTTCGAAGCGCGCCAGATGCTCGACCACCGAGGCGCCCAGCAGGTCGCGGGCGCGGTCGGTGAGCGAGGACGAGGACCGCAGGTCCAGGGCGATCTCGCCGTCGGCCCGCACCAGCCAGCGCACCTCCTGGTGGGCCAGGGCCAAGGTGGTGAGGATCTTCATCACCGCGCGCTTCTCCGCCTGCGCGGTCTTCATGAACTTGCGGCGGGCCGGCGTGTTGTGGAAGAGGTCGCTGACGGTGATGGTGGTGCCGCGGTTGCGGGGCGCGGGTTCGCGGCGGATCGTCTCGCCGCCGTCGAGTTCGATCAGCCCGCCCATGTCCTCGGCGGTGGTGCGGCTGATGCAGCGCACGCGGCTGACCGAGGCGATCGAGGCCAGGGCCTCGCCGCGGAAGCCGAAGCTGCCCACCTGCATGATGTCGGCGGCGGTGGCGATCTTGCTGGTGGCGTGGCGCTCGAAGGCCAGGGGCAGCTCACTGAAGGGGATGCCGTGGCCGTCGTCCTCGACCGCCAGGCGCGTCAGGCCGCCCTCCTCCAGCTCGACCGTCACGGTGGTCGCGCCCGCGTCCAGGGCGTTCTCCACCAGCTCCTTGACGATCGAGGCGGGCCGCTCGACCACCTCGCCGGCGGCGATGCGGTCGACGGTGGCGCCGTCCAGGACGCGGATCCGGCCGGGCTGGTCCTTGCGTGCGGTGGCCATGATTCCCTTCAGGCCCCTCCCCTTGGCGGGGAATCCCTCGGCGTCATTGCGGGTCGATGTGCCGTTCAGGGTAGACAACCCGCTGCCGGGCGTCAACCGGCGGCGGGCTGCGGCGCCGGCAGCGCGCGGGATTCCCGGGGATAAGCGGGGGAAAGGTCAGGCCAAAGCACGCAGGACCGCGGCCACCAGCCCGTCGGCGTCGTCGGCGGGGCCGGGGTAGACGGCCGCCGCGCTGCGCACCACCGGGCCGGCGGCGCCGGTGATGGCCCCCAGCAGTTCCTCCACGCGCCGCTGCAGGCGGGCCAGGGACTGCACCTCTTCCGGCACGATCACCAGGATGGTGCCGTCGTCCAGGCAGCCCACCGCGTCGCTGGTGCGCAGGTGTCCCGCCAGGGCGCCGGCGGCGGCGCCGCCCCCCGTGCCCGTCGGCAGGCGGAACGCGGCCAGGCCGACCATGGTGTGGTAGCGGTCGCAGCGGTCCAGTTCCCGGCGCAGCAGGTGCAGCACCGCGGCGGTGCCTCCGTCCGCGG
>JACZKN010000076.1 GCA_014859985.1 Candidatus Krumholzibacteriia bacterium
GTGGCGGCCACGGGGGCCTCGCGCCCGCTCAGCAGGGTGTAGATCACCGGCACCACCACCAGGGTCAGGGCGGTGGCCAGCAGCAGGCCGGCGATCACCGTCACCGCCAGCGGCGCCCGCAGTTCCGCCCCCTCGCCCAGCCCCAGGGCCATGGGCGACAGGCCCAGCACCGTGGTCAGGGTGGTCATCAGGATCGGCCGCAGGCGCTCGGCGCCGGCCCGCCGCACCGCGCCGGCCAGGTCCAGACGGGCCCGGCGCAGCTGGTTGATGCGGTCCACCAGCACGATCCCGTTGTTGACCACGATGCCCGCCAGCATGATGGCCCCGATCACGGCGATCACGCTGACCGGCAGCCCGCGCAGGAACAGCCCGTAGACCGCGCCGGTCAGGGCCAGCGGCACCGTGAACATGATGATCAGCGGGTAGACGAAGCTCTCGAACTGGGCCGCCATCACCAGGTAGACCAGGAAGACCGCCAGCAGCACCGCCAGGCGCAGGGAGCGGAACGAGGCGTCCATCTCGTCGTTCTGGCCCCCCATCTCCACCGACACCCCCGCCGGCAGGGGCAGGCCGGCCAGGCGCGCGCGGATCTCGCGGCTGACGGTGCCCAGGTCGCGGCCGGCCAGGTTCGCCGAGACGATGGCCACGCGCCGGCTGCCCAGGCGGTGGATCTCCGCCGGCCCGACCACCACCGCGGTGGTGGCCAGGGCGCCCAGGGTGATCGGCACGCCGTCGCGCTCGGCCACGATCAGGTCGCGCACCGCGGTCAGGGTGTTGCGCTGGTCGTCGGTGTTCAGGACGCGGATGTCCACGTGGCGCTCGCGGTCGCGGAAGCGGCTGGCCACCGTGCCGCGCACCTTGCCCTGCACCGTCTGCGCGACCTCGCCCAGGCTCAGGCCGAAGCGGTTCAGCTTGTCGCGGTCGAAGGCGACCTGCACCTCCGGCGATCCGGGCACCATGCTCACCCGCAGGTCCCGCAGGCCGGGCACGTCCGCCATCCGCGCGGCCACGCCGTCGGCGGCGGCCTGCAGCTGCTCCAGGTTGTAGCCGTAGACGTCCACCTCGACCGGGGCGCCGAAGGCCAGGAGCGTCTCGCGGCGCAGCTTCATCTGCAGGTCCGGGTAGGCGGCCAGAGCGCCGCGGATCCGTTCGAGGGCCGCCGCCTCGGCCTCGGCCCCGGTCCCGTCCAGACGCACGTGCACCTCGGCGCGGTTCTCCTTGCGGCGCTGGGTGTTGGTGCCGCCCTCGCGGGAGACGCCGACGGCGCCCGCGGTCATGGCCACCCCGGGCAGGGCCGCCAGGTCCCGGGCGAAGGCCGCCACCGTGGCGTCGGTGCGGCTCAGGGGCGTGCCCTCGGGCAGCTCCAGGGCCAGGGTGAACTCGCCGCGGGCCAGGTTCGGCACCAGTTCGCTGCCCAGCCGCGGCCACAGCACCCCGGCGCCCGCGACCACCACCGCGACCCCCAGCAGCACCAGGGGACGCCGGCGCAGGGCCCCGTCCAGGGCCCGGGCGTAGCCGGCCTCCACGGCCGGATAGGTCAGTTCGAACAGCCGGGTCAGGGGCCACAGCAGCCCCAGCAGCAGGCGCCGCAGGCCCCCGCCCAGCAGGCGCAGCAGGCGCCCGACCGCCAGGGGCAGCCCCAGCACCAGGAACAGGCCCGCCAGGTGCAGCCAGCGCGAGCGGCGGCGG
>JACZKN010000600.1 GCA_014859985.1 Candidatus Krumholzibacteriia bacterium
CCATCAGGTGGGGCAGGTGGGACCGGTCGTACCAGGTGCGCTGCTCGTCCAGGTCGGGCACCCCCCGCTCGGCCGCCAGCCGGCGGCGCCCCGCGTCGTCCAGGCGGTGGATGCGGATCTCCGGTCCGCGCGCCCCGGCGCCGCGGGCGAAGGCCGCCGCGGGCGAGGCGAAGCGCTCCAGGTCGGCGTAGAACGCCCCCTGCCGCGGGAAGCGCGCCGGCTCGGCCAGGTAGCGCTCCTTGACGCCGCCGGAGGTGACGATCCAGGCGTAGGCCGGCCAGTGGCGCAGGTCGTAGAACCAGGCGGTCATTTCCGGATAGGTCGAGTACATGGGGATGATGAGGTGGCCGATCACCGGCCGCGCGGCGAGCCGCGCCCGCTGGGCCGCCGACAGGCGCGCGAACGCGGGATCGTGCTGCGGCACGTCCCGCAGGTCCGGCACCAGCGGCGGGCCGTAGCGCTCGGTGAGCACGGCCTCCCGCGCCGGGTCCACGTTCTGCGCGAGCCAGGCCGCGGCCAGGGCGCCCGTCCCCGGCAGGCCCTGGACGGCGTGGTAGCGCCACAAGGCGACCGCCGGCTGGACCAGCAGGGCCCCTCCCAGGACGACGGCTGCCAGGCGCCCGCCCAGCCTTGGCCAGCGAGCCCTCAGGGCCGTCCAGGCCAGGGCCGCGCCGACCGTCAGGGGCACCAGCAACGGGATCATGTAGCGGTCGAAGCGGGTCTGCAGCGCCCCGAGCACCAGCAAGAGGGGCAGCGCGCACCAGAGCACCGCCCGCTCCCGCGGACCACGGCGCGCCCCGAGGACGAGCCCCGCGATCCCCAGCACCAGGGCCGGCCAGCCCAGCGCCGCCGGCAGCACCCGCACTAGGTAGTGCAGCCAGCCGGGCCCCTGGTTCGCGTGGCCGAAGTGGCCCAGGGACAGGTGCTGCCCCTGCCAGCCCACGTCGCGGCGCAGCACCGCCAGGTCCAGCAGCGTGAAGGGGGAGACGGCGCAGAACGCCAGCACCGCCACGAGCCCCGCGAGCCAGGGGCGCCGGTCGTCCAGGCCCAGCAGCCGCAGGCTGCGGCCCTCGGCCCTCGTGCGCTCGGTGTGCATCGCCAGCAACCCCAGCGCCAGCAGGGCCGGCGTGTACTTGGCGGCGGTCCCCAGGCCGATCCACAGCCCCGCCAGCAGGTACGAGCGCAGGCGCCCGTCCCCCGCGGCGGCCGCGATCTGCAGCACCGCCAGCGCCGCGAAGAGCCCGACCCAGCCGTCCGGGTCGATGAGCTGGGCGTGGCGCACCAGCAGCGGGCTGCAGACGAGGACCAGGCCGGCGATCCAGCCGCCGGCCGTCCCCGCCAGCCGGCGGCCCAGCCAGGCGCCCACGGCGACCGTCCCGGCCGAGAGCAGCACCGCCAGGGCCCGGCCCCAGAGGATCACCGGCGTCGGGTCCAGCTGCCAGGCCACCCACCAGTCCAGGCGGTCGCCGTAGCTGCCGGTCAGCCGGCCCAGGGCGTAGTGCAGGTGCTGCAGGCCCAGCTGGGCGTAGAAGGAGAGGGCCGGCCAGCCGGCGGTCCCGGGATTCCACCGCACCGCACCCTCGCCGAAGCCCCACATCTCGATGGCCTTCTTGGCCGGGAACGCCTCCTCTTCCACCGCGGGCAGCCCCCAGTCCAGGTTGGGCAGGCGCACGGCCACGGCCAGCAGCACGAGCAGGACCAGGGGCAGGGCGCGGCGGATCCGGGCGACGGGCATGGTGTCCATCCTGGGCCGTGGCGACGGGGTCGAGGGAGCGGGCGGCAGTCTAGCACGGGACCGACGGACCTGTCAGCCGGGGGCTGGCCCCGGTGGGGCAGCGGTGTACCTGCAGGGACGCTCCGGGGCAGGTCCCGGTGCCCCGCGGGGAGGCCTTGATGTCTATTAACTTGTTTTTTTATAAATGATTGCCGTCTTCGTGGCCCTTACGAGCCGTCCGGCTCCCCCCTTGCAACAAGGAACCGCACGCAACCGGGCACTCCCCGATCCCCGCAAGGAGGACACACATGAAGACCGACCGCCTGATCATCCTGATGCTGGCCGCAGTGGGCCTGCTGCTCCTGGCCGGCTGCAGCGAGGACGATCCCGCCGCTCCCACCGCCCC
>JACZKN010000601.1 GCA_014859985.1 Candidatus Krumholzibacteriia bacterium
ATGCGCCGGACGATCCTGCCCTGGTCCGTCCTGCTGCTGGCGACCGTGGCCGGCTGCGGCGGCGGGCACGCGCCCGGCGTGCCAGGCGTCGATCTCCGCCACGTAGGCCGGGTCGGGCGCGTGGCGCGGCTGACCCAGGAGACGGGCTGGCTGTCCCTGGTCGGCCGTGCCCACGACGTTCGGCCCCTCGTGCAGGGCGTGCAGGCCGACCAGGGACAGCCAGCCCGTCTCCTGGGTCAGCCGCGCCACGCGCCCGGCGTGCCAGGCGTCGATCTCCGCCACGTAGGCCGGGTCGGGCGCGTGCCCGCCGCCGCAGCCGGCCACGGTCGCCAGCAGCAGGACGGACCAGGGCAGGATCGTCCGGCGCATCGCCGTCCTTTCGTCTAGGGACGCCACCCGCGCAGCGTCGTCAGTTCGCTGCCCGTGAGCTTGGCCTCGCCGTGCAGCAGCACGTAGATCGGCAGGGGCATCTCGCGCTTCTCCACGACCTCGAGGACCTCGGCGCCCAGCTTCGCCCGCGCGGCCCCGTCGTAGGCACCCCAATCCGAGAAGTTGAGATGCTCGCGGCCCTCCTTCACGTCGCCGGCCACCAGGAAGGAGACCGGCGCGACGCGCGAGTACCAGGGCCAGCGCGTCTCGTTGGAGTGGCAGTCGTAGCACGAGCGCTGCAGGATCTCCTTCACCTCCGCCGGACCGGAGAAGTCGCTCCGGATGGGCGGATTCCCCCGGTCCACGGGCACGAACTGCAGGCCCACCAGCACGGCAACCACGAACAGGCCGATCTTCCTCTTCACGGTCCACCTCCGACGGCGCCCCCGCGCCGGTCAACGGAAGATGTCGATGCCCCGCCAGGCCCCGGAGCCGAACCGGCGCAACATCAGCAGGCCCTGGGCCAGGTAGCAGGCCGCGGCGCCCAGCCACGCTACCTGCACGTCGCCGCCCCGCTGGACGATCAGGTACCAGGTCAGCGGGATGAACCCGCCCCACATCAGCACCAGGGTCACCAGCATGGTGTAGCGCGTGTCGCCGGCCCCCTGCAGGATGCCGCTGCTGAGCATGCGCAGGCCGTCGAAGTACTGGAACACCGCCGCCACCGTCACCAGGCCGGCGCCCAGGGCCAGCACCGCGGGGTCGGGGGTGAACACGCGGAAGAGGTGATCCCTGGCCAGGAGCATCGCACAGGCCAGCCCCAGGGAATAGTACGAACCGAGCTTGTAGACCTGCCGCCCGAAGTGGGCCGCCCTGTCCGGGTCGCCGCGCCCGATGCAGTTGCCCACCAGCACGCCCGCCGCGGTGGTCAGCCCCCACAGGGGCATGAACGAGAACGACAGCACCTGGACGGTGATCTGGCTGGCGGCCAGCGGCACCGCCCCGGTCGTGCCCACGAAGATCGTGAACATCAGGAAGCCGCCCATGTCGATGAAACCCTCCCAGGCGGCGGGGGCGCCCACGCGCACCATGGCCCGCGCCGCCCGCAGGTCGGGGCGACGCACCCGGTGCAGGGCGTAGCGGGCCCGCAGGCGCGGCCCGAGGGCCCACCCGACCAGCACCGCCACGTTGACGACGACGCCGATGCTGGTGGCCATGGCCGCGCCCTTGACCCCCAGGGCGGGCATGGCCAGCCACTGGCGCCCGGCCAGGGCGAAGCCCTCCCAGCCGAAGATCATCCAGAGATCCAGGACCACGTTCACCGCGTTGCCCACCAGGCCGGCGATCATGGGCACCATCACCTGCCTGCGTCCGCTGAAGAAGCCCATCAGCACGAAGGAGAGCTGGGTGAACACCGCGCTCGCGCTGCGCCACTGGATG
The DNA here is from genome assembly GCA_014859985.1 of Candidatus Krumholzibacteriia bacterium. Lineage (GTDB taxonomy): Bacteria > Krumholzibacteriota > Krumholzibacteriia > LZORAL124-64-63 > LZORAL124-64-63 > JACZKN01. The sequence goes on from JACZKN010000601.1 coordinate 1,810, forward strand.
TAGACGTAGGTCAGTTCCTGCACCTCGGCCGGGTTGCGGGTCCAGGGCAGGGCGATCCAGCTGAACCAGCCCAGGGCCTGCAGCACCAGGCCGGTCCCGAGCGCGATCCACACCCCCTGCCAGGTGTAGCGGGCCACCGCGTCCTCGTCGCCGCGGCCCCAGGCCTGGCTGACGAAGGTGCCGGTGATGCGGCTGAGGTTGTTGAACAGGGAGTAGCCCGCCCAGGTCAGCATGCCACCCAGGCCGGCGGCGGCCAGGGCCGTGCTGTCGACCCGGCCCAGCAGCGCCGTGTCCACGGTCCACATCAGGGTCTGCGAGACCATGGTCAGGACCGTGGGCAGCGCCAGCGCCAGGATCTCGCGCCCCTCGTGCACCCGCAACCGGTCCCACCACCGGGGCCGGGGGGCGGGCGGCAGGGGCAGGGACGGTGCGTGCTGCATGGGGCTCGCTCCGCGGCGGGGTTGGCCTCCGCCGGGTCCGGGAATTACATTGAGATGCGGCCGCGCCGACACGACCAATGATCACCGGGCCGGCGGCCCGCCGCCGGGTCGGACCAGGAAAGAGCACCACGTGACCGCGATTGTCCAGCACCATACGGGGGACCCGGACAGCCTCGGCTAGGGGAGGGACCGTTGCCGCGACCGCTACCCCGGGCGTCGGGCCCCCTGTCCGGCGCCGTCACCGTCCCCGGTGACAAGTCCGTTTCCCACCGCGCCGCCCTCTTCGCCCTGCTCGCGGGCGGGCCCTGCCGCGCCTCGGGCTGGCTCGTCTCGGCCGACACCCTGGCCAGCCTGGACGCCGTCGCTGCCCTCGGCGCGGCGGTCGCCCGCCAGGGGACCGCGATCGAGGTCGACGCCGCCGGTGCACCTGCGCCCGCCCTGCGGGCCGGCGGGGCTCCGCTTCGGATCGACTGCCGCAACAGCGGCACCACCGCCCGCCTGCTCTGCGGCCTGCTGGCCGGATGGCTGCCGCCCGGTGGTCCCGGCGTCGTCCTGGACGGGGACGCGTCCCTGCGCCGCCGGCCCATGGGCCGCGTCGTCGAGCCCCTGCGCGCCATGGGCGCAAGGATCCAGTGGCTGGGCGAGCCGGGCCGCCTGCCCCTGCGCATCGCAGGTGCGGCCCTGCGGGGCTGCGCCCACGCCC
>JACZKN010000602.1 GCA_014859985.1 Candidatus Krumholzibacteriia bacterium
CCGACGATGTTCTTGCCGATGTCGTGGACGTCGCCCTTGACCGTGGCCAGCAGGATCCGGCCCTGGGCCGAGGCCGCCGCGCGCTTCTCCTTTTCCAGGTAGGGCTCGAGCACCGCCACGGCCCGCTTCATCACCCGCGCCGAGCGGATGACCTGGGGCAGGAACATCTTGCCGGCGCCGAAGAGGTCGCCGACGCGGTCCATGCCCGCCATCAGCGGGCCCTCGATCACGGCCAGGGGCCCGGCGGCGTCCGCGAGGGCCTCCAGGGTGTCGCCCTCGACGAACTCCCCGTCGCCGGTGATCAGGGCGTGGGCCAGGCGTTCGGCCACCGGCTGCCGGCGCCAGGCCAGGTCCGCCGCCTGGTCGGCCCTGCCGCCGGTGGTGCGCGTCGCGATGGCGGTCAGCCGCTCGGTGGCGTCCGGACGGCGGGCGAACAACACGTCCTCCACCGCCTCCAGCAGCTCGGGCTCGACCTGCTCGTACACCGCCAGCTGGCCGGCGTTGACGATGCCCAGGTCCAGGCCCGCAGCGATGGCGTGGTAGAGGAAGGCCGAGTGCATCGCCTCGCGCACCGTGTCGTTGCCGCGGAAGGAGAAGCTGAGGTTGCTGATGCCGCCGGAGATCAGGGCGCCGGGCATGGACTCCTTGATGAAGCGGCAGGTCTCCAGGAAGTCCAGGGCGTAGCGGTCGTGCTCGGGCAGGCCGGTCGCCACCGCGAAGACGTTGGGGTCGAAGATGACGTCCGCGGGCGGAAAGCCCTCCTCCTCGACCAGGATGCGCCAGGCCCGGGCGATGACCTCCCGGCGGCGCTCGAGGGTGTCGGCCTGGCCCCGCTCGTCGAAGGCCATGACCACGGCCGCCGCGCCGTAGCGGCGGACCAGCCGGGCGCGGCGCCGGAACTCGGCCTCGCCGTCCTTGAGGCTGATGGAGTTGACCACGCCCTTGCCCTGGATGCGCTGCAGGCCGGCCTCGATCACGTTCCAGTCGCTGGAATCGACCATCACCGGCACCCGGGCGATCTCAGGGTCCCCGGCCAGCACGTTCAGGAAGGTGGCCATGGCCGCCGGCGCGTCCAGCATGGCGTCGTCCATGTTGACGTCGACGATCTGGGCGCCGCCGCGCACCTGCTGGCGCCCCACCTCCAGGGCCTCCTCGATGGCCCCCTCGCGGATCAGGCGGGCGAACTTGCGGCTGCCGGCCACGTTGGTGCGCTCGCCGACGTTCACGAACAGCGACTCGTCGTCGATCACCAGGGGCTCGAGCCCCGCCAGGAAGGTGCCCTTGCGCGGCGCCGGGACCCGCCGGGGAGCCTTGCCCCGCACCGCCTCGGCGATGGCGCGGATGTGGTCCGGGCCGGTGCCGCAGCAGCCGCCGGCGATGTTCAGCAGGCCGGCGTCGGCGAACTCGCCGACGATGGCCGCCATCTGCGCGGGCGTCTCGTCGTAGCCGCCCATCTCGTTGGGCAGGCCGGCGTTGGGGTGGGCCGCGACCAGGGTGTCGGCCACCGCGGCGATCTCCTCGATGAACGGCCGCATGGCGGTGGCGCCGAGGGCGCAGTTCAGGCCGAAGACCGCGGCGCCGGCGTGGCGCAGGGAGATCCAGAAGGCCTCCGGCGTCTGGCCGGTCAGGGTGCGGCCGCTGGCGTCGGTGATGGTGCCGGAGATCCACACGGGAAAATCCACCAGGCCCCGTTTGCGCAGCACCTCGTCCATGGCGAAGACCGCGGCCTTGGCGTTCAGGGGATCGAAGACGGTCTCGATCATCAGGATGTCCACGCCGCCGTCGAGCAGGGCCTCGGCCTCCTCGGCGTAGGCGGCCGCCAGGTCAAGGAAGGTGACGTTGCGCAGCGCCGGGTCGTTCACGTCCGGCGAGATGGAGCAGGTGCGGTTCGTCGGCGCCAGCGACCCGGCCACGAAGCGCGGCCGGTCGGGGGTCCGGGCCGTCGCGGCGTCCGCCTCGGCGCGGGCCAGGCGCGCCGCCGCCAGGTTGATCTCCCGCACCAGGTGCCGGGTCCCGTAGTCCGCCTGGGAGATGGACGTGCCGTTGAAGGTGTTGGTGGTGACGAGGTCGGCGCCGGCCTCGAGGTAGGCCCGGTGGATGCCGGCGATGACGTCCGGGCGGGTCAGGCACAGCAGGTCGTTGTTGCCCTGCAGGTCACGCGGATGGTCGCGCAGCAGGTCGCCCCGGAAGTCGGCCTCGCCCAGCCCGTGGGACTGGATCATGGTGCCCATGGCGCCGTCGAGCACGAGGATGCGCTCGGCGGCGAGGGCGCGCAGGCGGGTACCGGTCAAGCGGGCCATGGTCGTCCTAGCCTTCCTCGCCGCGGGGGGCGCCCAGCAGGCCGCGGGCCGCGGCGATCACCGGACCGTTGACCCGGATCATGGCGCGGATCTCGTCCACGTACTCGGGACCGCGCTCGGAGTAGTCCACCAGGCCGGCGGCCAGCTCCTGGGCCCCGGGCGGCTGTCCTTGGGCCCGCCGCCGCGCGCGGAGCTCCCGCAGCAGCTGGTAGCTGCGGCCGGTGTTGAGGTTGCGCATATAGCTGGCCACCGATTCGGCGGGGGAGCCGAAGCGGGCCACTTCGTAGGACGCGCCCTCGGGCCGGTCCAAGGGGACGATGCCGCAGCCGGGCCGGAAGCACCACTGCCCGAACAGGTTGTTGCCCTCGCGGGCGAAGCGCGACGTGCCCCAGGCCGACTCGTTGGCCGCCTGCACCACCACCAGGTCCACGGGCAGCGCGTCGACCCGCTCGAAGGCCGTCCGCCAAAACGCACCCGAGCGCGGGTCGGCGTCCTGGATGCGGAACTCCAAAGCCAGCTCCTGCAGCCACTGCGCGTCTTCCCGGGACAAGGGACGCCCCCAGCGCACGAGTTCGAAGGCCGCCGTCAGCCGCCAGCGCACGTCGCGCAGGCGCGCGTTCTCCACTTCCACCAGCGGCAGCATCCAGGCGAAGAACTCCTGCTTGCGGCTCTGCACGTCGCCGTGCCCGGTGAAGTCGGGCAGGCGATGGCGGGGACGGCTGAGGGTTCCGCGCAGCAGGCCCTGGTTTTCCCGCCGGCCGGCGCCGCCGACCCGGTGCTCGGCCACGGGCAGGGCGGCTCGCGCC
>JACZKN010000603.1 GCA_014859985.1 Candidatus Krumholzibacteriia bacterium
GGGCGTGGCTGCCCTGGGCGGTGGCCGGGCTGGCGGTGGGTGCCGCGGCATTCCTGGGCTGGCGGCTGCAGCAGCAGCCTGTCCAGGCCCCGCCGCTCGTGGAGTGGGCCGTGGACGCGGTCGGCGAAGAGGACATCAACCCGCGCCTGCGCCAGAACGTGCTGATCTCGCCGGACGGCCGCTGGTACGGCTGGCAAACCATGGCCGGCATCCACCTGCGCCGGGCCGAGTCCCGTGAAGTGAAGCTGCTGCCGGGCACGGCCGAGTCCCTGGCCGCCGGTTTCTCGCCGGACAGCCGCTGGATCGCCTTCGCGGCGCGCGGCGGGCTGTACCGGATCAGCGTCGACGGCGGCAGCGCGTTCCGCATCTGCGACTCGCCGCTTTCGCGCGGGCTGGCCTGGGTCGATCGGGGCACCATCATCATGTCCGACGGCATCGCCACCGGCCTGAAGCGGGTCGATCTGGAAAGCGGCGAGGTGACGGCCGTCACCCATCCGGACAGCACCCTCCGCGAACGCAGCCACCGCTGGCCCACGCCGGTGCCCGGCGGGCGCGGCGTGCTCTTCACGTGCCAGTACGTGGGCCGGGACTACGACGCCTCGGACATCCAGTACCTGGACCTGGATACCGGCCGGCGCCACACCGTGCACCGGGGCGGGGCCATGGCCCTGGCCCTGCGCTCGGGCCACCTGCTGTTCGTGCGCGGCTCGACGATCTACGCCCGGGAGCTGGACCTGGGCAGGATGGAGGCGCGGGGGCAACCCTTGGCGGTGCGCGACGGCCTGGCCAGCAGCGTCGGCAACCAGGAGAACGACGACGGTTCGGCCCAGTACGCCCTGGATGACCAGGGCACCCTCTTCTGCCTCGACCTGATGGGCTCCGGGCAGCAGCGGTCGCGCCTGGCCTGGCTGACCTTCGCGGACGGCACCATCGCGCCCATCACCGATTTCGCGGCCTACGCCGACTTCCGGATCGCGCCGGACGGCCGCCGGCTCGTCACCCAGCTGCAACGGGACGGCGATCAGAACCTCTACGTGCTGGACCTGGTGACCGGCACCGAACTGCTGCTGACCAACCGCCCCGGCGTCGAGTACATGGGAACGTGGTCGCCCGATTCGCGGCGATTCTACTGGACCCAGGGGTCCGACGACGGCGGCCGCTACGAGATCTGGAGCCGGCTGGTGGACGGCTCGCAGCCCGCGGAGCACGTGAACAGCCCGCCGACCACGTTCGGCGTCTGGGTCGACTGCGCCAGCCCGGACGGCCGCTGGCTCGGCGGGGCGTTCTTCGCCGGCAGCGACCGCAACGACCTGTTCATCGTGGATCTCGCGGCGCCCGAGCCGACCTACGCCTTCTACACCGGCGGTCCCGAAAGCCAGTTCGGCATGACCTTCCTGGGCGGGGGCGAGTACGTCATGTACGGATCCGGCAACTACGAGCACAACCAGGTGCTGATCCGGCGGCACCCCGACACCGGCGCCGTGTGGTCCCTGCCGACGCCGGACCTGGGCTGGTGGCTGTTCGAGTGGAACGCCGCCCTTGGCTGCGTGCTGACCGAAGGGGAGCGGGGCATCTTCCGGGTGCCCGTGACCCTGGGGACCGAGGCCGTGACCTTGGGCGCGCCTGTCCTGGTGATGGACCCGAAGACCATGGCGCAGGAGAAGCAGATCGCCGATCTCCGTTTCCATCCCGACGGCCAAAGGGCCATCGTCCGGTTGACCGAGAGCGCGGGCGGCGAGGACCCGAAGCCCTCGCTGGTGGTGGTCATCGGCTGGGAGCAGGACTTGATCCGGCGGCTGGCGGCGGCGGGCCACTGACGCCGCCGTCGACCCTTGCGGGCGGTTCCCGGTGCAGCGAACCTGTGCGGGCCATGCCACCCCCCAAGCCGAGGTGAACCCCATGCCCCTGGTCCTGACCACCTACCTCCACTACCTCGCCCTGGCCGGGCTCTTCGCCGCGCTGGCGGCCGAGTTGGCCCTGTTCCGCCCACGCACCGACGGCGCCACCGCCCGCCGCCTGGCCCGCGTCGACGCCTTGTACGGCCTGTCGGCGCTGGTGGCCCTGGGCACCGGCCTCTTGCGCGTGTTCGCCGGCGACAAGACCGCCGCCTACTACGGCGCCAACCCGCTCTTCCACGTCAAGGTGACGCTGTTCGTGGTCGCCCTGCTGCTTTCGGTCTACCCGACGATACAGTTCCTACGCCGCCGCCGGGCCGCGCCGGGCGACGCGGTGGCCTATCCCGGCCGCGTCGCGGTGCTGATGCGCGTGCAGATCCTGGTGCTGCTGGTGATCCCCCTGCTGGCGGTGCTGATGTCCCGGGGCTACGGGTACGGTGGGTAACGCGGCCCTGACGGCCGCAAACGTCACCGCTCCCCCGCCAACAGGATCACCTGGACCCGCAGCTCGTCCTCGCTGAGATCCTCGTCCACGGTCGCCCGGTCCTCGATCGCCGCGAACCTGGCGTTCACCGCGCTGCGCGCGTTGCGGTACCAGGCGACCCGTCCATCGGCGAGCATGTCGTAGCGGCGGAGGATGCCGTCGGGCAGGTCGCGGTCCGCATAGCAGGTGCGCACCCAGATCCGCCCATCGGTGTGCACGCGGATCTCGTCGATAACGGGCTCGGTATCCAGGATGATCTTCTTGAGCTCGATCTCGGCGCCGCCGCGCCACATGCGCATGCTCCGCTTGACCTTGGCGCGCTCCTCGGCGTTCCGCCGATGGGGCGTGAACGGGCGCGTCAGGACGCAGCGCAGGGATCCGTCCGGCTCGTACCAATCGATGCGGTAGGCATCGCGGGCCGCGGCCACCAGCACCGAGCCGTCGGCGGCCACGTCCCAGGCCCGGTACGGGAACCAGCCTGCGCCTTCGTCCATCACCGGCGGGTCCCGGGACTCCTCGACCGTGGACTCCATGTAGACGCACCGGCGCTCGCCGTCGGGACCGTAGCGGGCCAGGACCGCGTGCGACCGCGCGTGGCTCAAGTCGGCGTCATGCTCGGTGCGCCGCTCGGCCGCGACGTAGCCGTCACCGACCCATGCCACCCGGTACAGCATGGCATCGGCGCTCGGGGACGCGATGCTCCCGCCCGGCGTGCCGTCCCGGCCCAGGATCACGATGCGGCCGGGATACATCTGGACCACGCCGAGGCGGTCGTCCCCATCCAGGAACAGGGTGTTGGGGTTCTCCATCTCGCCCGGGCCCTGGCCCGAGCGGCCCAGGGTCCGCAGGAACCCGCCCGCAGGCGAGATCTCCAGGACGTGGGCCATCTGCCCATCCAGCACCAGGAGATGGCCCTTGCCGTCGACGACGGACTGGGTGGGGGTACCCAGCAGCGGGAGATCCGGATCGGCCTCGTTGTCGAGGCGCCAGAGTTCGCGGAGGGGGCGGGTCTCGACAGTGGGGGGT
>JACZKN010000604.1 GCA_014859985.1 Candidatus Krumholzibacteriia bacterium
GGAACGACGCCGGCGGGCAGGTGTGGGGATCCGAGCACGGGGGGTACGTGTTCCTGCGGCAGTAGCGGCGGCCGGGCCGGCCCGGTAGCGTTCCCCGGACGCCGACGCTGACGACGACGAAGCCCGCCGGAGCCCGCGCTCCGACGGGCTTTTGATTGCCCGGGCCGGCCCGGCCGCCGCTACTGCCGCAGGAACACGTACCCCCCGTGCTCGGATCCCCACACCTGCCCGCCGGCGTCGTTCCAGCCCCGGTCCCAGCTCGTCATGCCGCCCGGTCCGATCTCGATCTCGGTGCTGGCCCAGGTGGCGCCCCGCAGGCTGCTGGTGCACTCGCGCCCGCGGGTGCCGCCGGCGAAGACGCCGTCCGCCCGCCGCTCCAGGTAGACGACGCAGCCCTCGCGCGCGGCCAGGTCGTCGGGTCCGATCTCCTGCAGCGGCTGGTCCAGCCGCCAGGCCCCCGCCGCCGCCGCGTCGTCGGGCAGGGTGTAGGTCTCGCTGGCGAAGCGGCCGCCGCCCAGGTCGCGCACCCGGTAGACGCGCTGGCGGTAGGGCTTGTCCTGGGCCCAGGCCACGGCCTGCTCCACGTAGAACCAGGCGCCGTCGTCCCGGCTCGTCCAGATGGGCTTCATCCGCAGCCGGATGTCCTGGAAGGCGGAGTCGGCCTCGGCCTGGGCGGCGCTGGAGAACGCGCCGCTCATCCAGGCGACGAGGGTGACGAAGTCGGTGTCGTCGGCCGCGCCGGCGCCGGCCGGGACCAGGACCGCGGCCAGGCAGCAGGCCAAGGCGAACGCGGGTATCGCGCCGGATCGCATGGATCGCACGCTCCTCGGGTTCGGGTGGGGGACGCCGGCCGGGCTCAGCGGTCCAGCCGCTCGACGTCCAGGCTCCGGATGAACACGCCCAGCAGGTCGGTGCGCACGTAGCACACCGAGAAGCTCACCATCGGCTGCGGGTCGGGCCGGAAGAGCCCGTAGGTCCACTTCACCAGGGGTCCGCCCCCGGTGAAGGCCGCGTAGTCCGCGACGCCGGGGTCGGCGCAGGCCGCCCAGGCCGGCGCCAGCAGGCCCGGCGGCACGCCCACCGTCACCTGCGACCGTCCCGCGCGCACGTCCGGCATCCCCGCCTGCTCGAGCAGGGCATACAGGGAGATGCGCGTGACCCCCTGGTCCCGCAGGCGCGCGATCCGCGTGCGGAAGCCCGCGCCCGCCAGCCCGTCCAGCCGCACCCAGGTGATCTCCGCCAGGCAGGCCATGGGGTGCGGGCCGCCCTCGAGGGTGCGCAGCCGCTGGAAGCACTGCACTTCGCCCCGGTCCCAGTGCAGACCCGCGCGGTGCACCAGCTGGTCGCCGCTGGCGGTGACCTCCGCCCGCAGGAAGGCCACGTAGGGATCGGTCGCCGACCCCAGATCCATGGCCCTGACCGGGCTGACCCGCGAGGCCGATTCCATCTTCAGGGTCAGGGAGATCTGCTCGTCCGCGATGGCCCCCACGTCGGCGAACACCGGCATGGCCGAAACGATGCGGTAGGGGGACTTGGCCCGCTCCTGGACCACCATCCCCCGCCGGGCCAGCTTCTCGATGGCCTTGGCCGCCGTGTTGCGGGAGCGGCCGATGCCCTCGGCCAGGGCGCCCACGGCGATGATGTCGCCCACCGCGAAGCCCGGCTGCCCGTCGGCGATGGCCCACTCCAGGAAGCCGGCCACCCGCTGGGCGGTGCTGCTGTGGCGCTGGCCCTCGGTGTGGGACAGCAGGAACAGCTCCCAGGCGTCGGCATACTTCAGGGGCGGGTCGTTGCTCGGGGGACGGCCGGGGTTCATGGGTCTCCGTTTTCGGTGCGGGATGCTGCGGTCAGCGCTGCGCCTGATGCGTTGCCCGGCGGAACGTCACATGATGAGGGCGAAAAATCAAGCCCGCAACCCGGCGGCTTTCGCGGGCCGCGGGTTGCGTCAGCCGCCGCCACCGCTGAACTTGGTCGAATGGCATGTTTCCCCGAGCCCGCGAAGGAGTCCTCCCATGCCCCTGCTCGACCACACCTTCCTCGACAACACCCTCGGCCGCTGGGCCCTGGCCCTGCTGGTGGCGATCGCCGCCAGCGGACTGCTGCGCCTGGCACTGGCGGTGGTGGTCTCGCGCCTGGGCGCCCTGGCGGCCCGCACCAGCAACCACCTGGACGACACCCTGGTCGACGCCCTGCGCGGCACCAGGTGGCTGACCCTGCTGGCCGGCGGCCTGGCCGCGGGTATGGGCTTCGTGCAGTTGCCCCCCGGGCTGCGCGGCGGCCTGGAACGGATCGTGGCCCTGGTCGTGATCGTCCAGGTCGGCATGTGGGCCACCGCCGCGACGGTCAGCTGGCTGCACCGCTACCGCGAGCGCAAGCTGCATGACGACCGGGGTGCGGCCACCTCCGTGGGCGCCATGACCTTCCTGGCGCGGCTGATGATCTGGTCGGTGACACTGGTGGTCGCCCTGGACAACGTGGGCGTGGACATCACGGCGCTCGTGACCGGCCTGGGCATCGGCGGCATCGCCGTGGCCCTGGCCCTGCAGAACGTGCTGGGCGACCTCTTCGCCTCCTTGTCCATCGTGCTGGACAAGCCCTTCGTGATCGGCGACTTCATCATCGTGGGCGAGCACCTGGGCACGGTGGAGAACGTGGGGCTGAAGACCACGCGCATCCGCAGCCTCTCGGGCGAGCAGCTGGTGTTCTCCAACGGCGACCTGCTGGGCAGCCGCATCCGCAACTTCGGCCGCATGTACGAGCGGCGGGTGGTGTTCAAGCTGGGCGTCACCTACGGCACGACCCTGGAGCAGCTGAAGCTCATCCCGGGCATCATCCGCGAGGCCATCGAGGAGCACGACAACGCCCGCTTCGACCGCAGCCACTTCGCCGCCTACGGCGACTTCGCCCTGCAGTTCGAGTCGGTCTACTACGTGCTGGCACCCGACTACAACGTGTACATGGACGTGCAGCAGGCCATCAACCTGCGCCTGCGGGAGCGCTTCGACGCCGAGGGCATCGAGTTCGCCTTCCCGACCCAGACCCTGCACGTGCAGGCGGCGGCCGCGGAGAGCTGAAGAAATCCGCCGGCGGCGTGCAACCCTGCCCCCGGTGTCTTCCGTCTAGAGGGCGATGCGTCCCCCGGCGCACCCTGATGGAGGACACCATGCCCCGCGGACCCCGCGTCCCTCGTGCCGCCGCCCCGGCCCTGCTCGCCCTGATGCTTGCCCTGCCGGTCGCCGGCACCCCGGCCGCCGCCTGCACGTGCAGGGTCTG
>JACZKN010000605.1 GCA_014859985.1 Candidatus Krumholzibacteriia bacterium
GCATGATATGGGGCGGCGGGCGAGGGGAAGGTCGGCGGGGGTGAGGGCTGATGGGATCCCGACGGTGTGATGGGCAACCCCGCGCACCATATGTCATGGATTTTTCGCTTTTATGCGGTAGCGGGATGGCGGCGAAACATCGAATCCGCCAAGGTCCCCCGGGCTGGAGGATGTCGAGGAATCGGGGCCGTCACAACCCGCCGAGGTCACGGAATGAGGCCCATACCAGGGGAATTCCAGAAATGGCCACCCAAAAGATGGTGGCACGGCGCGCCCTTGAATCGCCCCGCCTCCAGCGAACGGCCAGGACGAGAATCGCCAAGGGGAACGAATAGGACAGAACTCCCAGAATTCCACGCCAACCGAACTGCAGTCCGCAGTATACCCAGAACGCTCCGGACAACACGACCCATGCCAGCCTGGCAAAGTGCGCCGCCCCTCGCTTCGCTTGCGAGGATACCAACAGGAGCAAGGCGAGAGGGAAGGTCATTGAGAACGCGATGCAAACGATGACCAACGGCGCCATCCAGCCCGGCACGGAAATATCTAGATCGAACATCAGTCACCCACCCCGAATCGAGTTGGCCGAGTCGATCCGTTGAGCCGCAATTCTAGCGGCTCCGCGGACTCGCAACCATCGTTGGGATGCCAACGGTCCCCCCCGGGGGGCCTGGCGCTAGCGATCGCTTCGCCAACCGACCAGGGTACCGAACTTCGCCAGCACTGCGGCCGGTGTCAATGCAGCCTGTGAGCCGATTCGATCTCGTCTCGCAGCTCGAAGTCGGACAGCACCGCAGCTGCAATTTTCGTCGGAAAGAGAGCTCGCTCCAGGAGAGCGGAGTTGGCGGCGTGGCTGCCCGCAAGATCGCGAGCCCCTGCCAGCGCGTCGAGAGACTCCAACGCCCTGTCGGCGACAGCAAGTTGCTCCGCTGACAGCGCAACCGGCCGCCCCCCACAGGAAGCCAGACTGAGCAGCGCAGCGAGACAGGATGCGAACACGATGCTTGAGCTTCGCGGCAAGGCAGCCTCCCGATCCAGCGAGGTATAGGTCCAACGTTAGCTTCACCTGCAAAGACGATTGGCGCGGCCCTGGCGCCAGCCAGGGGCGTGACAAGGGGCTTTGTCAGGTTCAAGCGCTTAGACAGCCCATGGACTGAACACAGGCTTACGCTACCCTACTACGAAACGCATTGTAGATCTCTTTCGACTTCGAAGGGTCATGGACCGCGAAAACGACCTGCTCGAAACGGCAACGGAATTGTCTGCTTCTCAACAGAGACATGAATACATCTGCGACTTCGACCGCATCGTTTCTAAACACACCACAGCCCCAAGCCCCGAGCAGAAGTGACTTATGCCCCATGAAAACCGCGACCTCCAAAATGTAAGCCGCGCGACGCGCAAGCACTTCGCGGAGCACTTTACGGTCCCCGCCGCGCTCCAAGAATTCCTTCGCGTTTGGCGCAGGTGAAGTGACTATCGAGGCCAGAAAGGGGCGCTCTAGAAGCCGTCCACCGGCAGATCGAAACCAAGGCACTTGTGGGGAATAGATGATGTTGTCGGTGTAGAGACAGGTTGAACACGCTTGGTTTTCGGAATAGAACCCCGGCTGGGTTTCTAAGCAACGGTATAGACCGCTGGACCTCGCAACATCTTCTTCCTGTGAGTTCGCGCCGCGTAAAAAACCGCCAGCGACGTTTCTTGCAGAAGCGAAGTTCAATACCGCAAGGTCCTTAATTCCTTCGATATGAGCCATTCGCAACGCCGCCTCTTGCGTGGTTTCGTGCGAGACTGAATACTCCGTCTTTCGCGTAGTGCGCATGCCTGCCATCTTCGCGCGGCGCGACTCCAATGATTGTCCAGGGCGGAAGAGAACGGTTTCCCCCACGGCACTCCGCTGCGCCTCTGCAATGCTAACTCGACCGGAGGCGGTGTCGTACCAGCCTCGGTCCAGAATCATAAGGGTTTCCTGAGCGGTGGGATCTATCGCCATTCTCATCTTACCCTGACATGACTGTCTAAATAATCCATCGACTGATCAAGACAACGTCTGGCTTCAGCTGCAAACGCGTTCAGCGCCGACCCTACCAGCCCCCATACACCACACCAAGCGCACCACAAAGGCGCGAGCCGCCGTCCGTGTAGCCGGCCGGCGGGTCCGTGACCTTGTAGAACACGTCACCGGCGATCCACCACCTGGCGCCGATCCTCGCCAGCAGCCCCGGACCGACACTGTACCCGTGATCGAGTTCCTCGAACGCCCCTCCGCTCGCGCGCGAGGCGTGGAGCGAACGCATCGTCCCGAATAGGACGCTCGCACGTGCCAGCACCGTCGGCGTCGCCAGAGGGGCGTGGACCTGGACCCCGGCGCCCCACCCGGGACGCCCGTCGCTGAAATACCCGGCTCCGGCGACCGCGGCGAAGTGGGCGCCGAAAGCCCGCGCGACGTTCAGCCCCAGGCCGCCGTAGTTCAGGCCGGCGCCGGCCCCCGCATTGCTGACCACGCCGCTCGCGACGGCGCTGGTCGCGACCAGCGCCATGACGAACGGCACCAACCATGCGAAAGCTGATCTGCGCAACACGACTGCACCGCCGGGCCGAAGCCTCTCATTCGAAACGTATGGCTGCCGCGGGATTGCATTCCCGTGACACTTGATTCGTTGAGCCGCCATTCTAGCGGCTCCGCGGTTTCGGGGCCAGCGGCGAATGGCGACTATCCCAGCCGGGCAGGGCCCCCCGGGGGGATCGTTGGGATCCCAACATTTCCCCCGGGGGAAGTCGTTGGGATCCCAACGATCCCCCCGGGGGACCGGTTCTGCTCTTTCATCGTGAACTCGAGGAAGAACGGCACGCACGCCCCGACCGCCATCGCCACCGGCCCACCACGACGGCCGCAATTTGACGCCCCACCCCACCCCCTCTATCCTGCAC
>JACZKN010000606.1 GCA_014859985.1 Candidatus Krumholzibacteriia bacterium
GCACCAGCGGCAGCCGCAGGTCGGCCCGGAACTCCGGCCGCCCGTTGCTGAACCCGTACCCGGCGGCCAGGTCCAGCCGCGGCCGCACCGGGCCGCGGTGGCGCACCGTCGCCCCCAGCCGCAGCACCGGCCCCTGCACCCGGTTGTAGCCGGGCACCATCAGGCGGCGCACGTGGGCGGTCCACGGGCTCGCCTCCTGCATCTCCGCCAGCACGCGGCTGCCCAGCAGGGTCAGCGAGTCCACGCGGGCGGGGCTCAGCTCCACCGGGGCCAGGGCAGGCGACATCTCGCTGCCCCACACCTTGGCGATGCGGTCCCAGTAGACCCGCAGGGAGTCGTCCGACGCCTCCTCGCTCAGCCAGAACTGGTCGGGGTCCAGGTTGCCCCGGCGCAGGAGGCGGGGCACGCCCGAATCGGGCCTGCGGGGCTGCCCGTTGATCACCATGTCCTGCAGCTGCACCCGCACCTCGATCACCCGCGGGTTGCCCACCAGGGGCACCTGCTTGAGGTCGACCTCCAGGTGCATGTCCGTGGTGAACCAGTACTCGCCGAAGCGCTCGCGGCTCATGCGGAACACGGGCACCGCCTCGACGAACAGCGGGAAAGGCACCACCTCGGTCATCCGCGCCTCCACCTTGCGGATCACCCAGTGGCTGTAGTCCACCCACACGGTGCCGGTGGGCAGGGCCTCGAAGCGGTTCCTCGGGGTGAACCCGATGCGGTAGATCAGGTCGTTGCCTACGAGCTCGCGGCCGGTGATGGTGTAGCGGTAGCGGCCGCCCGAGCCGGGGGAGAACGGCATGGCCATCATGATGGACTGCTCCAGGTCCTGCCACGTCGTCTTGGCCTTCTCGTCGATCTCCTCTTCCACCACCACGCCGTCCTTGACCTTCCGCTCGCGCTTCCACAGGCGCACCGCCTGCTCGCCCAGCTCGCGGCTGACCCGGTGGCGCTCGGCGGTCTCGGTCACGGTGTAGTCGTCGCCCTGGCGGCTGGGCAGGTCCCGCTCCACCACCGTGGTCAGGGTGGTGAACTCGGCTTCCTGCAGGCGGCGGGCCTCCTGCTCCATGCGGCGGCCGATGGCCTCGATCACCTCGCCGATCGTCACCCGCGGCGCCGTCACCATCATGGTGTCCACGGTGCCCGGGTCGAAGGCGAACGTGTCCTCGAAGGCCAGCACGACGCCCATCCCCGACAGCAGCAGGCTGTCGGTCATGGCGCCGGTGACCAGGGTCCAGTCCACGCCCTCGAGGGTGGGCACGCTGTCGGGCCAGGTGACCGCGCTGTCGGGCCAGGCGGTGGCGCTGTCGGGCCAGGCGGCCAGGCTGTCCGGGGCTGCGGGAAAGGTGGCGCTTTGGGCCAGGGCGGACAGGGCGAAGGCGCACAGGGGCAGGGCCAGGGCCGGCAGCAGCCCGGCGCAGGGTCGGCGACGGCTCATGGATCATCCCCCGGTTCGGCGGACGGTGGCAGGTGGCGGCCCCGGGG
>JACZKN010000607.1 GCA_014859985.1 Candidatus Krumholzibacteriia bacterium
CCACCAGCGCCCGGCGGCTGTGCTCCAGGCCATCGAGTAGCGAACCTCAAACCATGGGGCAGGAGCAGAGGCGAAAGCGCAGGCGAAAATGGCTACCTATCGCGCGAAAACGGGTGGCGACCTTCAGGCGAGAATTGACACTGGTCGCCACCATTTGTCGGGTAGATGCGAAAGTCCTCGAACCTCCCTGGTCCGATCTGGATCGTATCGCCCGACGCAGCCGCATCCAAGGCGTCCTGGATCACCGTATAGTCGCCGCTGCCATCCTTCTCCACACGCCAGGTCCGTGCCTCGGCCCCGGTCGTCAGAACGAAGGCAGTTGCGACCAGCAGCCAGCCCACAGTATTCATGGCAGTCTTGCCTTCCCGGGGCACGGCATCCTCCGCCTGACACCGGCCCCCGCCACCGACGAGCTCGCAACCACTATTAGAACTGCCTCGAGGAACCGCTTCATCACCGCGTCTTTCGACGGCCGGAAGGGAGGTCTTTTAGGGATTGAGTATACACCAGGTCGAGGCGGGAGCGGCGGGTGATTTGCTCTCCTAAATGACTTCCGGCCGTGCGGCGCGGCGTGGATATCACCCCACCCCCACCCCGCCCCTCAGCGGCCCAGGAAGAGGGCCTTGAGGCCGCCTAGAAACTCCGTCTTTACTGGCAACGACTCCGTTCTGTTAATGAGAACCCCGGCCAGAATTGCGCACCAGACGGGGTTCTGAGGAGGGACACCTCACTCCACCTCCAGGAAGGGCAGAAGCCTCACGGTAGTGTGGATTTTGCCCCCCCCCCAAGGGGAAGCGTGACAACATATGGCCCTACTTCAACAAAGTCATCTTACCCGTTAGATTCCTACCAGTCGCGGAGGAATACAGATATATGTAGGTCCCGGCTGAAACGGTGCGCCCCATGCTATCTGTACCATCCCACCTATACTCATGCCTACCCGATGCGAATGCGCCGGCTCCAAGTACCTTTACGAGTCCACCATCAAGCGCATATACAGCAAGCCGACCGGATTCCTGCTGTACAAGATCCAAAAAGATCGTCGTTGAAGGATTAAACGGGTTAGGTGCAACCACGATGCCTACAGCCGATGCCGTCTCTACGGGCTCCTGCTCTGGCTCACGAGCACCGTCGCTAGAGGCTCCAATTGCAGTGAACCCCGTTCCTGCTAACTTCGCCTTATCTCCGGACGCGGCAACGCGACCTATCTCGACTGTTCCCGCCGGAGCCGGGCCGAATAAGACGAGTCTGTATTGTCCCGCTACGCCCGGGCGTTCAATGAGCACCGAGCGCTCAACAAACGCTCCGACGGGTTCCCACATAACATCCCCCGAGGCAATTTCGAACGCTACCACCGCAACATCCCATGGCTCGCTAGCAAGCAAAGCTAACGGGGGGCAGTCCGCAACACTACTGCACAACTCGCCCTCGACAACAAGGTGCATCCCTTGCGCATACTCGTCTTTGTTCGGCTCCATATACAACAATTCGACTATCGCTCCGCCGTCCGCCAAATCAATGCAATCTGGTTCTCCCTTAATGATGTCGAAACAAGGGCTGTATGCTTGATCGCCCTCACATGATCCCATGGCAAACGTGAACGCACTCATGTCACCTAAATCTACACCACCCGACCCGTTGTGGTCGACATTACTCGCACGTGTTTGATGCTGCGTGTCCAGCGGGAACCAGCCATCAACCCCTCCTTGGAGTGTTGCCCTGTATTCAATTCCCAAATTCAAATCACCGCATTCTGGAATGGGATACTCGAAAACTGCAGTGTGATCGTTGTCTCCAGTAAGATCTACCTGGGAGGTCACACCATTCATCCGCAGGTTATCGCCTGAGAATGGCCCGTAGTACGAGGGCCAAGAGTAAATCTCCATTTCAACGTGGACATTGGGGCTGTTCGGCACCCTGTCATCGCCGGTAAGAGGAAAATAGCTCCACCCCGCGCCGGATGGTGACGACCATGAATAGTTCGCGGCAATGTCGGTTGTCGGAACTAGCCGGCCCCCGAGAAAGGCCTGCAAGTAAGTATCCGTACAATCATACTCTATGTTAGCATCCGGAAATATTGCAAGAAACGGGTTGGGGCTAACGACGTATATCGAGCCAGATAGAGGCATCAGCCGGCCATCTACTACGCTAGCATAGTCGTCCGGATACAGCGCAAACACGCCTCCAAGACTTCCAAAGTACCAAATCGCACCACCAAATTCCGGATGCGTGCCGATCCATACGTTGTACGTAGACAGATTATTGTTAGATTCTAAATGAAACAGAGAGCCCGGGTGGATCTCTATTTGGTACACGGGTGGGTTATCCGGCACGTCGTAGATATAGACTGCATTAGGCCTGATCCAACCATCCAAGGCACTAGGGTTGCCATTCGTATAACCAAGAGTTGGAAGAAGCTTCAGATTGTCACCAACAATTGCCGTCAGCGTAAACCCCAACTTTGCAAAACCATCCTGATCAAGCCGCCTGTTCCAGCCCCCGCATGATCCGGTCGTAGTCCGCCCGCACCGCCTCGTTCCCGCTCATCGTCAACGTCAGCGCACCATCCGGACGGTGGAGCCGGCCGGCCCGC
>JACZKN010000608.1 GCA_014859985.1 Candidatus Krumholzibacteriia bacterium
CCGCCCGCCCGCGCGAGGGCGTCGAGGATGCCGCGCGCCTCGTAGTCCTGCAGCGAGCGGCCGCGGCCGGATCCCGCGGCCGCCGCCCCGCCCCGGTGGTGCTCGGGCAGATGCTCCGGCCCGATGACCGGCCCCGGGCACAGGACGAACGCGTGTTCGACCACGTTCTCCAGCTCGCGGATGTTGCCGGGGTAGTCGTGGGCCATCAATGCGTCGACGGCCTCGGCGGAGAACCCGTCGAGGCGTTTGCCCCGGCTGCGGCACAGGCGTTCCAGGCAGCGCTGGGCCAGCAGCGGGATGTCCCGCCGCCGCTCCCGCAAGGGCGGCAGCTCCAGGCTCAGCACGTTGATCCGGTAGTAGAGATCGCGGCGGAAGCGTCCCTCTTCGACCATCCGGGCCAGGTTGCGGTTGGTGGCCGCCACCACGCGCACGTCCGCCTGCACGGTCCGGGTGTCGCCCAGGGGCTCGTAGACCTGGTCCTGCAGGAAGCGCAGCAGCTTGACCTGCATGGCCGCGGACATGTCGCCGATCTCGTCCAGGAAGAGGGTGCCGCCCTCGGCGGCGGCGATGCGCCCCTGGCGGTCGCGGGTGGCGCCGGTGAAGGCGCCCTTGCGGTAGCCGAACAGCTCGGACTCCAGCAGGGTCTCCGGCAGCGCGCCGCTGTTGATGGTCACCAGCGGCCGCTCGCGGCGCGGGCTGAGGTTGTGGACGGCGCGGGCGATGAGGCTCTTGCCCGTGCCCGTCTCGCCGTGCAGCAGGATGGTGCTCTCGCTCTGGGCCAGGGTGGGCAGGATCTCGAAGACCTGCTTCATGTGCGGATCGTCCGAGACGATCTCGGCGAAGGGGTGGCTCCGCTCCACCTCGTGCAGCAGGTTCTTCACCCAGGTCAGGTTGCGGAAGGTCTCGACGCCGCCGATCACGCGCCCGCGCCGGTCGCGCAGCACGGCGCTGGACATCGTCACCGGCACCCGCCGGTCCCGGACGTCCAGCAGGTCCACCGCCAGGTTCACCACCGGCTCGCCCGTCTCCTGGGCCAGCGCCAGGGGGCAGCACTCGCGGCAGGCGGCGCTGCGGATCACCTCGTGGCAGGGCCGGCCGATGGCCCGGGCCCGATCGATGCCCAGGGTCAGCTCGGCGGCGCGGTTGAAGGCGATGATGCGCCGGTTCACGTCCACGGCGAAGACGCCGTCGGAGGTGCTGTCCAACAGGAGTTCGCTCAGGCCCGGCGGCAGGCCGGCGGAACCGGGGGCCAGGGACGCGGGGGGATCGGGCAGCGGAATGGTCATGATGCCAACCTCCGGGGGACACCTGATAATGTAGCGTCATTGCTGCGGTAACTTCAACCTAAAGAAGCGTTTCTGCATCGATAGGTCGGGCCGGGATGGCGGCCTGGATGGTCAAGTTCTTAATGTTGAACGGCTTATATCAATTGCGGTCAGATGCGCATTCCGGTGCCGGATATGCAGGATCGACGCGTGGGCGCGAATCCCCGCGCCCGCAGCGTTCAGCGGGGAGGCGGCAGGCGATGGCGGCGGCCCGCAACAGGAACAGGAGCGGCCGCGCCCCGGAGCCCGGCGTCGCCGGCCCCGCGCGGGGACGGGACGTCGTGCTGGTCCGCGACCGCAGCGGCCGGCTCTGGCTCTGCCCCCCCGGCGTGGACGAGAACGGCGACCTGCTGGCCCAGGGTTGCTGGCGCTCGGACGGGCCCGACCTCGCGGACGTCGTCAGGCGGACGCCGACCACCGGAAGGAAAGGACCATGATCAGCCCCCTCTGCCAACTCTTCCTCGACGCCGAGAACGAGCTCGTCCACGACATCATGGGGCAGCTGCGCCAGTCCACGGCCCAGCACTACCTGGACCTGGAGTGGGACGAGCTGCACCGCCGCGTCCAGAAGCTCGTGGCCCATTTCGAGATCGCCATGAAGGAGAAGCCGGGCAGCTTCGGCGACTACATCGAGGCGCTGGCCCACGAGCGCATCGCCGAGGGCTTCTTCCTGAACGAGGTCCTGACCGCCCTGCGCATCCTCGAAGAGCGGTGCTGGCGCGTGGCCGCCGAGAGCCTGTCCCCGCAGGCCCTGGTGCCCTGCCTGGCCCGGGTGACCGGCACCATCGGCGCGGCCAAGGACCGCCTGGCCAACGTCTACGTCCACCACCTGGAGAAGGCGGAGGACGAGGCCCTGCTGTGGCAGCGGCGCTACGAGGAACTAGCGGCGAAGGTGGGCGTGTCCGCCGCCGCCGACGGCTCGGCCCTGTCGGCCTAGACGAAGGAGCCTGCCCGCAGCGGCGGGCAGGCTCCGGATCCGGCGTTCGAAAAAGGGGCGCCGTTCAGCCGCAGGCGCCCGGCGGCACCACGTGGATCCACTCGGGGTGCTTCTCGCTGCCCTTGGCGTGGATGCCGGTCAGGGCCAGGCGCAGCTGCTTGGTCAGCGGCCCCTCGCGCCCGTCGCCGATGGTGTGGTCCTCGCCCTTGAAGTGGATCACGCCCACGGGGGTCACCACCGCGGCGGTGCCGCAGGCGAACACCTCCTTCAGCTTGCCGCTGTGGGCGTCGGCGATCACCTGGGCGATGGCCGGCGACTTCTCCTGCCAGGTGATGCCCAGGTCCCCGAGCAGGGCGCCGACGGACTCCCGCGTCACGCCGTGCAGGATGGTGTCGCCCGCCGGGGCGGTCTGCACCCTGTCCTGGTAGACGAACATGATGTTCATGGCGCCCATCTCCTCGACGTACTCCCGCTTGCACGCGTCGAGCCAGATGATGTTGTCGTAGCCGGCCTTCTGGGCCTCGGCGATGGGCAGCAGGGCGGCCGAGTAGTTGCCGCCGGTCTTGGCGTAGCCGGTGCCGCCGGGCGCCGAGCGCACGTGCTTCTCCTCCACGCGCAGGCGCAGGGGATTGATGCCCCCGGCGAAGTAGCTGCCCACGGGCCCGACGATGATGAAGAAGCAGTACTCGGTGCTGGCCTTGACGCCCAGCCCCCGCTGGGTGGCGATCATGGTGGGCCGGATGTACAGGGCGTCCGGGCTCTCGGGCACCCAGTGCCGGTCCAGGTCGATGAGCATCTCCATGGCCTGCATGAACAGCTCGTTGTCCACCTTGGGCATGCACATGCGCTCGCAGCTGATGTTGAAGCGGTTGATGTTGCGGTCGGGCCGGAACATGTGCACCGAGCCGTCGCCCCCGTGGCGGTAGGCCTTCATCCCCTCGAAGATCTCCTGCCCGTAATGGAACACCTTGGCCGCCGGGTCGAGGGTGAACGGCTCGTAGGGCACGATGCGCGCGTCGTGCCACGTGCCGTCCTTCCAGTCCATCTTGAACATGTGGGGCGTGAACTTCTGGCCGAAGCCGAAGTCGCCGGTGGGCGGGGCCGGGGGGCTGGCGTGCCTGCTGACCGAGATGTTCATCCCGTCCTCCTCGTCTGGGGAGCGCGCGGGGGTTGCGCTCCGGCCCATAAAGGGGTGGTGAGGACCGGTATCGGGACCGGGCCCGGGTCCAATGTGGGGGA
>JACZKN010000077.1 GCA_014859985.1 Candidatus Krumholzibacteriia bacterium
ACCCTGTCCTCTACCTGGGCCAGGCGCCGAGGCCGCCCGCCGGCGCCTGGCCCAGGTAGAGGACAGGGTCTCCTTCGTCACCTCGCTGAAGGCCCGCTTCCAGGACTGGGTGCAGGGCACGATGCTGCGCGGCACCAAGCAGGAGGCGCTGCTGCGCATCTGCCTGACGGTGTTCGTGCTGCTGCTCCTGAAGAACGTCACGGGCTACGTCCAGGAGATGCTCATGGTCTGGGTGGGCGAGAGCGTGATCCGCGACCTGCGGGAGGCGCTGTTCGCCAAGCTGACGGCCATGCCCTTCTCCTTCTACCACCAGCACAAGGCGGGCGAGCTGATCAGCCGGGCGACCAACGACGTGCTCGTGGCCCAGAAGTGCATCGGCGTCAGTTTCACCACCCTGCTGCGCGACCCCATCTTCATCGTCATGTACCTGGGGGTGGCGTTCATCCTCAGCTGGAAGATGACCCTGATGGCCCTGGTGCTGATGCCCGTCAGCCTGACCGTGATCATCCGCATCGGCAAGAGCATCAAGAAGATCTCCCGGCGCCAGCAGCAGGAGATGGCCAACCTGACGATCAACCTCCAGGAGACGGTCTACGGCATCCGCGTCATCAAGGCCTTCGCCATGGAGGGGCACGAGAACCGCCGCTTCGCCGCCCGCAGCCGCGAGCTGTTCCGGCAGGTGGTGCGTTTCAACCGCAAGATGAAGCTCAGCTCGCCCCTGACCGAGCAGCTGTCGTCCGTCGTGGGCCTGTTCCTGCTGTGGTACGGCGGCTCGAAGGTCTTCACCGGCGGGGTGATGGCGCCGGACCTGTTCATCGTCTTCTTCTTCGCGGTGTTCTCCACGGTGCGGCCCGTCAAGAACCTGGGGCAGGTGAACAACGAGATCCAGGCGGGCATGGCCGCGGCCGACCGCATCTTCGCCGTGCTGGACGCCCCGCCCGAGGTGGCCGACCCCGACGCGGGCGTGAAGCTGGAGCGGGTCGCCGGCCGGGTCGAGTTCCGCGACGTGCACTACGCCTACGTCCCGGGCGAACCGGTGCTGCAGGGCGTTTCCCTGGAGGTGCGGCCCGGCGAGGTGGTGGCCCTGGTGGGCAGCAGCGGCGCGGGCAAGAGCACGCTGGTGGACATGATCCCCGGCTTCTACCTGGCCGACCAGGGGACCGTCAGCATCGACGGCCACGACCTGCGCACCCTGAACCTGGCCGCGCTGCGCCGCAGCATGGGCATCGTCACCCAGGAGGTGATCCTCTTCCACGACACCATCCTGGCCAACATCGCCTACGGGATGCAGGACGTGGACCTGGACCAGGTGCGCGAGGCGGCGAGGGCCGCCAACGCCGACGACTTCATCATGCGCCTGCCCGCAGGGTACGAAACGGTGATCGGCGACCGCGGCCTGAAGCTGTCGGGCGGCCAGCGCCAGCGCATCTCCATCGCCCGGGCCATCCTGCGCAACCCGCCGATCCTGCTGCTGGACGAGGCCACCAGCGCCCTGGACACCGAGAGCGAGCATCTGGTCCAGGAGGCCATCGACCGCCTGGTCCGGCACCGCACCACCATCGTCATCGCCCACCGCCTGTCCACCATCCAGAACGTGGACCGCATCTACCTGCTGGAAGGGGGCCAGGTCGTCCAGACCGGCACCCACGACGAACTGCTGGCGGCCGGCGGACGGTATAAAGAGCTGTATACCATGCAGTTCCAGCGCTGAGGACGGCGCTGTGGTTGGCTTCCTGACAAATTATGACTATTTATATCGGAATACCCGTTCCCCGTCCGTCCAATCCCCGATGTAGTTGACACGCCATCGCCGCAGCCCGCCCGGACCCGCCCCGGAGCGGCCCGGCAGCCCATCCTGAAGGGGGACCGACCATGACGCCCGCACGCGCTCGCTCTGCCGGCGGCCTTGCCGCCCTGCTGGTCATCCTGATCGCCGCCGTGGCCCTGGCCGCGCAGCCCGCTGCCCCGGGCGCGGACCAGCAGGAGCGGCGGCTCCTCTCGGCCGGCGAGGACGTGGTCCACGGCGGCCAGGCCCCCGGCGCGGCGAAGGCCGTCACCGACACGGTGCTGGTGATGGGCCCGTGGGGCAGCGGCGCGGCCCACAACGGCCAGTTCCAGTCGCCCGACGGCGCGCCGGCCTGGAACGGCTGGACCAGCGTCGATCTGACCCATTCCACGGAAGAGCGTTGGCAGGCTGCCACCGACGGCGCCCTGGCCGGATCGTTCTCGGCCTGGTGCGGGACCCTCGCCTACGCCTCCTGCGAGCCGGGCGATCCGGAGGGCGGCTACGGCAACAACTGGGACGAGGTCCTCGAGTGGCGCGGCACGGTGGCCGATCCCGGCGCCTCCTGCACCGTGGACCTCGCGGCCACCATCGCCATCGACACCGAGCCGGGCTACGACTACGCCTACGTCACCGCCGTCAAGAGCGGCGGCGCCGTCGATCTGTGGGCCGAGGACGGCGTCCTCGGGCCTATGCCCCTGGCCCTGCAGACCGTCTACGCTCCCGGGGACTACGTGGGCGAGAACGACGACGAGGTCGTCGTGCAGTTCCGGTTCACCAGCGACGGCGCCTGGTCGGACGAGGACTGCCTGCATCCCACCGGCGGCGCCGTGCGCCTGGACGACGTGGCCTTCACCCTCGACAACGGCACCGGTTACGCCCACGACTTCGAGGACGGCACGCTGGGCGACCTGGTGGTGGTGCTGCCGCACGGCGTGGGCGACTTCGCCAAGCTGTGGACCGACCTCGCCCAGCCCGGACATTGCGGGCAGGTGAACACTTCGCCCCTGGTGGCGTTCATCGACGACGGCATCGTCGTGCCGGGCACCGGCGGCACCCTGTGCCAGAGCTACTGCTACGGCCCCGGAGGCTTCATCGTCAATAACAGCGGCGGCTTGGCGGGCCCGGACGAGCATATCCACAACGCCGTCGAGTCGCCGGTCATGGCCTGGCCCGGCCCCGGCTACGAGGGGGCGCTGCTGGAGTTCGACGTCTGGGAGGATCTGCAGGTCAATGCCGAGTTCCCCGGCATCTTCTACACCTGGGCCGTGCGGTCGACTACGGAGGCCGACCCGGCCGCCATCGCCGGTGAGTCCTGGCAGAACCGCGGCTTCACCCACCACGGGGGGCCCCGCTGGAACCGCCAGTTCCAGCCGGTGGGCGACCTGATCCCCGCGGATGCCAACTGGGTGCAGATCCAACTGGCGGTCTATGAGCTCGGCTGGGTGCATGGCTTCGTCGGCTCGGACGGCTCCCCGTCACCCTACTTCGACAACGTGCGCCTGGCCGCGTACCCGCACCACGGCCCGTCCCTGGTGGCGAACGTGGTCAGCCTGCCCCACGACACCTTCCCCGAGAGCGGCACCCTGGACCTCGTGAACCTGGGAGCCAACAACATCCGCTTCGACTCGGGAAACGACATCTCCGGCGTCCTCGACCTCCAGAACGACCCGGGCGACTCGGTGCTGGTCGAGGTCAAGCCCCAGCGCGAGGGTGCAGCCCTGGTGGGGATGCCCCGCCTGCATTGGAGCCTCCAGCGCAACCCGCTGTTCGACCCCTACCGGACCGCCGGGCTGCCCGACCAGGGCTGGATCGAGGGCTGGCAGGCCGTGAACGCCGTCGGGGACCCGGTCCCCAACCGCTTCGCCTTCGACCTGCCGGACACTGGGTTCCTGTTCCCGGGAGACTTCCTCTACTACTACTTCAGCGCCACCGACGAAGTGGGCGGGGTGCAGCAGACTTCGACCCTGCCGGCGGATACGACCGGGTTCAGCGACTTCGCCGATCCCATGGCCTGGCCGCCCATCTACAAGCTGCACGCGCTGCCTACGTTGACCGAGGTCCCGGGCGATCCCGGCACCTACACCCAGCCGACGATCCTGTTCTGGGACGATGCCGGCGCGGTCGGCAACCGCGACGAGTGGTACACAGCCTACCGCAACCTGGGCCTGGTGGCCGGCGTGGACTACGACATCTACTACACCAGCAACCCCTCCGCCGGCACGGGGCACGGCCTGGGCGGTCGGGCGACGGCCGCGCAGCTGGCGGGCTACTCCGAGCTGATCTACACCAGCGGTCTGCAGGAGAGGTACACCATCAGCGACGGCGGCACCGCTTCGAACAGCGATCCGTCCCTGGATGCCCAGGTGCTCATGGCCTGGCTCGAGCAGGGCGGCAAGGACATGCTGCTGACCGGCGACGACCTGGCGGGGGACATCACACGCCGGGGCGGCGCCGCGGCGCAGGCCTTTCTCCATGACTGGATGGGCGTGGACCTGGTCGAGGAGAACGTGCTGGGCCTGATCGACCTGCAGACCTCGCCCCTGATCGGGGCCGTGGCGCCGTCCCCGGTCTTCACCGGCGTGGAACAGTGGCGAGGAGTGGCCGGCTGCCAGGGGGTCAGCAGCATCTACTATGGAGATGGCTCCACGGCGACGGGCAGCAAGCGTTACGACGGCGTCGTGCCCCGGACGGGCGCGGTGCGCCTGGCCGAGTTCACCGACCCCAACGGTGCGCTGGGCCAGTATCCCTACAGCGCGGCCACCCTGAACGTGCGTGCGGACTTCGGCGCCCGGGTGATCTCGCTGCCGTATGACTTCCAGTCGGTGGAGACGGCGGACGGGGCGAAGGCCGACGCGCAGCTCGCGGCCCGGGTGCGCCTGCTGCAGGACGTGCTGGCCTACTTCGGTATCGGCGCCATCGGCGAGCCCTCGACCGTGCCCGACGCGGGCGTGCTCGCGGCCACCAACCACCCCAACCCGTTCAATCCGGCGACCACGATCAGCTGGTGGCTGCCCCAGGCCGGCCACCTGGGGTTGGAGGTGTTCGACGTGCGGGGCCGCCTGGTGCGCACCCTGGCCGACGGGCCGGCGCCGGCCGGTGCGGGCGAGGTGCGTTGGGACGGGCGTGCCGGCGACGGGCGCGCGGCGGCGGCGGGGGTGTACTTTTACCGCCTGCAGGCCGGAGACCGGACGCTGGTAGGCAAGATGGCCCTGATCAAATAGGCACTACCGGTACGATGGAGTGCTGCTGCCGGGGTGTCGTGGACGCCCCGGCAGCGCCGTTGTTGGTCCGGAAGGCCCCCGCGGGAGCAAAGATGATTCTTTCTGTCGTAATTACCGATCCTTGTCCGTCTGATCCCTTCAATGACCGAATGACGACAGTCGCCGCCCGACCTCGCCGCGGGTGCTGACCGGCTACTCGACCCCAAGGGGGACCGACCATGAAGACCTCCGCACTCGCTCGCTCCGTCGGCGGCCTCGCCGCCCTGCTCGTCATCCTGATCGCCGCCGCGGCCCTGGCCGCGCAGCCCGTTGCCCCGGGCGCGGACCAGCAGGAGCGGCGGCTCCTCTCGGCCGGCGAGGACGTGGTCCACGGCGGCCAGGCCCCCGGCTCAGCCAAGGCCGCCACCGACACGGTGCTGCTCCTGGGCCCCTGGGGCAGCGGCGCGGCCCACAACGGCCAGTTCCAGGCGCCCGGCGGCGGGCCGGCCTGGAACGGCTGGACCAGCATAGACCTGACCCAGCGCACGGAAGGGCGCTGGCACGCCGCCACCGACGGCGCCCTGGCCGGTTCGTTCTCGGCCTGGTGCGGGACCCTCGCCTACGGCTCCTGCGAGGTCGGCGATCCCGAAGGAGGCTACGGCAACAACTGGAACGAGTTGCTCGAGTGGCGGGGCACGGTGGCCGATCCCGGCGCCTCCTGCACCGTGGATGTCGCGGCCACCATCGCCACCGACACCGAGCCCGGCTACGACTACGCCTACGTCACCGCCGTCAAGAGCGGCGGGGGCGTCGACCTGTGGACCGGCGACGGCACCTCCGGCCCGCTGCCCCTGGCCCTGCAGACCGTCTACGCCCCCGGGGACTACGTCGGCGAGAACGACGATGAGGTCGTCCTGCAGTTCCGGTTCACCAGCGACGGCGCATGGTCGGACGAGGACTGCCTGCACTCCACCGACGGCGCCGTGCGCCTGGACGACGTGGCCATCACCCTGAGCAACGGCACCGGCTACGCCCACGGCTTCGAGGACGGCACCCTGGGCGACCTCGTGGTGGTGCTGCCGCAGGGCGTGGGTGATTTCGCCCAGCTCTGGACCAACCTCGACCAGCCCGGTCACTGCGGGCCGGCGAACGCCTCGCCAATGGTGGCGTTCATCGACGACGGCGTCGTCGTGCCGGGCACCGGCGGCACGCCCTGCATCAGCCACTGCTACGGCCCCGGCGGCTTCATCGTCAACAACAGCGGCGGCCTGGCGGGCCCGGACGCGCACATCCACAACGCCATCGAGTCCCCGGTCATGGCCTGGCCGGGCCCCGGCTACGAGGGGGCGCTGCTGGAGTTCGACGTCTGGGAGGACGAGACCCTGGGCCCCCAAACCCCGGGTATGTTCTACACCTGGAAAGTGCGATCGACCACGGCGGCCGATCCCGCCGCCATCGCCGATGAGTCCTGGCGCAACCGCAACTTCGTGCACTACGGGGGGCCCCGCTGGAACCGGCAGTTCCAGCCGGTGGGCGACCTGATCCCCGCGGATGCCAGCTGGGTGCAGGTCCAACTGGCGGTCTACGAGCTCGGCTGGGCGCATGGCTGGGTCGGCTCGGACGGCACGCCCGCCCCCTACTTCGACAACGTGCGCCTGGCCGCGTACCCGCACCACGGCCCGTCCCTGGTGGCGAACGTGGTCGACCTGCCCCACGACACCTTCCCCGAGAGCGGCACCCTGGACCTCGTGAACCTGGGGGCCAACAACATCCGCTTCGACTCGGGCAACGACATCAACCGCTACCAGTGGGACGACGCCCTGCCCAACGCCCCGGGCGACTCGGTGCTGGTCACGGTCAGACCCCAGCGCGACGGCGCCGTCCTGGTGGGGATGCCCCGCCTGCACTGGAGCCTCCAGCGCAACCCGGCGTTCGACGCCTACCGCACCGCCGGGCTGCCCGACCTGGGCTGGGTCGAGGGCTGGCAGGCCGTGAACCTCTCCGGGAACCCGGTTCCCAACCGCTTCGCCTTCGACCTGCCCGACACCGGCTTCCTGTTCCCCGGGGACTTCCTCTACTACTACTTCAGCGCCACCGACGAGGCGGGCGGGGTGCAGCAGACCAGCACGCTGCCGGCGGACACGACCGGGTTCAGCGACTTCGCCGACCCCATGGCCTGGCCGCCCATCTACAAGCTGCACGCGCTGCCCACGTTGACCGAGGTCCCGGGCGAACCCGGCACCTACACCCAGCCGACCATCCTCTTCTGGGACGACGCCGGCGCGGTCGGCAACCGCGACGAGTGGTACATGGCCTACCGCAACCTGGGCCTGGTTGCGGGGGTGGACTACGACATCTACTACACCAACGCGCCGGCGGCCGGCAGCGGCCACGGCCTGGGCGGCCGGGCGACGGCCGCGCAGCTGGCCGGCTACTCCGAGCTGATCTATACAAGCGGTGTCCAGACGTCATTCACCATCGGCGACGGGACGCAGAGCAACGACGACGAGTCCGAGGACGCCCAGGTGCTGATCGCCTGGCTGGAGCAGGGCGGCAAGGACATGCTGCTGACCGGCGACGACCTGGCGGGCGACCTGGAACGCACCAGCGGCGTACCGGGCAGCTCGTTCCTGCAGGACTGGATGGGCGTGGACCTGGTCAGCGAGAACGTGCTGGGCGAGATCGGGCCGCAGACCGCGCCGCTGGTCCAGGTGGTGCAGCCCTCCGCCGTCCTGACGGCAGCGGAGCAGTGGCAGGGCGTGGCGAACTGCCAGGGTGTGACCGCCGTCTACTACGGTGAAGGCACGCTGACCACCGGCAGCAAACGTTACGACGGCGTCGTGCCCCGGACGGGCGCGGTGCGCCTGGCCGAGTTCACCGACCCCAACGGTGCCCTGGGCCAGTATCCCTACAGCGCGGCCACCTTGAACGTGAGGGCGGACTTCGGCGCCCGGGTGATCTCCCTGCCCTACGACTTCCAGTCCCTGGAGACCGTCGACGGCTCCGGGGCCAAGGTCGAGGCGCAGCTGCCGGCCCGGGTGCGCTTCCTGCAGGACGTGCTGGCCTACTTCGGCGCGGCCGGCGGCAGCGGCGCACCGTCGGGCGTGCCCGACGCGGGCGTGCTGTTCGCCGGCAACCACCCCAACCCGTTCAACCCTGCGACCACCATCAGCTGGTCGCTGCCGCAGGCCGGCCACCTGGGCCTGGAGGTGTTCGACGTGCGGGGCCGCCTGGTGCGCACCCTGGCCGACGGCCCGGCGCCGGCCGGTGCGGGCG
>JACZKN010000609.1 GCA_014859985.1 Candidatus Krumholzibacteriia bacterium
GCCGCGGGCCGGTCCGTCCCGCAGCGCCCGCCGCACGATGGCGAACAGCGCCGCTGCGCCGCCGTGCATGACCGCGGTGCCCAGGCCGCGGATCGCCCAGACGTAAAGCGGCGCCGCGGGCAGCGCCTGCAGGAAGTAGAGGTTCTCCACCGTGGCGAAGCCCGCGCCGGCGGCGAAGCCCAGCAGGGCGGCGTCGACCAGGAAGCCGGCGCGGCGGGTGCGCACCAGCCAGTCGCTCCACGCCCCCTTGGCGGCTTCCTCCACCAGGGGCGCCACCAGGACGGCGTAGGCCGCGAGGCCCAGGCCGCTGAGGGCCAGCAGGGTGTTGTTGGCGACGTAGGAGACGGCGGCCGCGGCCGCGCCGGCCAGCATGGCCACGAGGATCCGGCGCGGCCGCACCAGGCGCCACGTGTCCAGGGCCGTCAGCACGACCAGGAAGAGCTGGACCGGCACCAGCGCAAGCAGCAGGCGCAGCGCGAGGGCGCCGGCAGCGAGTCCTTCACTCGAAGGCAAAGATGCCCTCGAAGCCGGCCAGGGACAGGACCTCCCGCAGGTGCGGGCTCAGGCCCGCCAGGACCAGGCCTTCGCCGCGGTCCAGCAGCCGGCGCTGGGCCGCCGCCAGGACGCCCAGGCCCACGCTGGCGATGTAGTCGAGCCCGGAGAAATCGAGGCGGGCGGATCCGTCGACCGTGGCCAGGAATTCCCGGGCCACGGGCGCGCTGGCGGCGTCGAGGCGGCCCTTCAGGGCGATGGTGCCGTCCTCGCTGCGCCGGATGTCGAACACGGGGTCAGTCCTTTGCCAGGGGCCACAGCTCCTGCAGGTTCCGCGAGGCGGCCGCCTCGCGGCGCAGCAGATCGGCGATCGACGTCTGCTCCAGGACCTCGGCCACCTTCTCGCCCAGGTGTTTCCACACCGGGCGCAGCCCGCAGTCGTCGCTGCGCATGCAGTCGGGCGGTTCGTTGGCCTCGTGGCACGGGAACTCGAACACATCCTCGCCGCAGACGCTGCGGATCACCGCGCCGGCGCTGATGGCCTCCGGCCGGTCGGCCAGCGTGTAGCCGCCGTGGCGGCCGCGCACGGCCTGCACGACGCCGCCGCGGCGCAGCATGCCCAGCAGCTTGGCCACCGTCGGTTCGGGCAGGTTCTCGCCGGCGGCCAACTCGCCGAGGGTCTTCTGCCCTCCGTCGGCCGCCAGGCGCATGGTCAGGCGCACGGCCTGCTCCTCGGCCCTGGTCACACGGAACATCTTACCTCTCCCTCTGCGGGACGATCAAGCCGGGAAGGCGCCGGGCACGGTGGCCGGAAAGGTTGAATCACAGAGTAGACTTTTCCGGATTATCCGCCATCCAGGCAGGGCCGGGGCGCCCCACCGCGGTGACAAGTCATTCGGTGACAATGACCTCCTGGCGCAGGAAATCGTCATACATATCGGCGACCCGCGACTGCAGGTCCCGGTACATGGCCGCCCGGCCCATGGCCAGCAGGTAGGGCTTGAGGGCGTCGAGGCGCAGTCCGTCGTGGCGCTGCAGCAGCAGCAACCGGACCGCCAGCGCACTGTCGGGCCGGGCGACCATGGCCAGATCGACAGGCAGGCCCACGGCGTCAAGGAGCACCCGGGCACTGTCCACGGGGGTCGGACCCACGGCCCGGACCAGGTCCTCGGCCACCCGCACGCGCCAGCCGAGCGTCCACCAGTCGGGCTCCCGGACCACGGGAGAGAGCGCCTTCTGCGGCGCCGGCGGCGGTTCGTCGGGCAGGGCGGCCCGGATCTGCGGGGGCGGCAGCAGCACGAGCCAGGGTCGCGGCGGCCCGCGCCGGACGGCCCGGTCCAGGTCCAGCGGCGTCAAGAGGTAGTCGAGCCACGCGCGGGGCACCAGGAAGACCCCGGCCAGGAGGACGCCGACGGCCACGCCGACGGCCGCGGGCCAACGCCAGGGGGATCCGCGCCGGTGCATGGGCATGTCTACGTCCCGCGCGCCCGCGGGGTTCCCCCGGGGCAATTCGCCCGTGCCCCGGGGCCGGTTCGGTAGTATCCTTGTGCCTCGGGGATTGGCCACGGCGGTGCCGGCGTCCTGCCGGCCGGGAAAGGCTTCCAGATGCGCGGATACGGCACCAGGTACGGTTACGGCAGGGGCCAGGGCCTCTCGGCGGTCAAGGGCCTGATCATCGCCAACGCGGCGGTCTTCGTGCTGCAGACCCTGACCGGCGGCGGCCTGATCCAGGGCCTGGGCCTGATGGACCGCTGGTTCGCCTTCGTGCCGGGCCTGGCGGTGGAGAACCTGCAGGTCTGGCGCTTCGTGACCTACATGTTCCTGCACGCGGGCCTGTTCCACATCGGCATGAACATGTTCATCCTGTGGATGTTCGGCTCGCAGATCGAGGTCCTCTGGGGCCGGCGCACCTTCCTGCTCTACTACTTCGTCTGCGGCATCGGCGCCTCGGTGATCTACGGCATCTTCAACCTCTTCGGGATGAGCGCCTGGACCCCCATGCTGGGGGCCTCGGGCGCGGTCTACGGCCTGTTGCTGGCCTACGGCCTGACCTTCCCCAACAACCTGATCCTCGTGTTCTTCGTGCTGCCCTTGAAGGCCAAGTACGCGGTCGTCCTCTTCGGCCTGATCGAGTTCCTCTCGATTCCCCAGGGAGGTTCGGTGGCCCACCTGGCCCACCTGGGCGGCATGGTCACGGGCTTCCTGTTCCTGCGCTTCACGGCGCCGCGCCTGGCCAAGGGCGCGGGCGGCGGACTGACGGACGTGCAGAAGGCCTGGCGCCGCTTCCAGGCCCGCAACCGCATCCGCGTCGTCCGGCCCGACGAGCGTCCCCGCAACGGCAATGGCCAGGACCCGGGTCCCCGGACCCCCGAGCAGACGCGCATCGACGAGATCCTGGACAAGATCTCCCGGGAGGGGCTGCAGAGCCTGACCGAGGAGGAGCAGGACACCCTGCGTCGGGCCGGAAAGCGCTAGTTCCCTACCCATGGACCTGAGCGTCGTCATCGTCAGCTGGAACACCCGCGAACTGCTGCGGGACTGCCTGGCTTCCCTGCCCGCCGCAACGGCCGGCCTCGAGGTCGAGGTCGTCGTGGTGGACAACGCCTCGGCCGACCGTTCGGCCGAGATGGTCGTCGCGGATTTCCCCCACTGCCGCCTGATGGACGCCGGCGGCAACCTGGGCTTCGCGCGGGCCAACAACCTCGCCCTGCCCCACACCCTGGGCCGCTGCGTGCTGCTGCTGAACCCGGACACGGTGTGCCCGCCGGGCTCCCTGACCCGCCTCTATCGCTTCGTCAACTCCCGCCCCGGCATCGCGGCCGCCGGCCCCCGCCTGGTCGACGGCGACGGCCGTCCCGCCATCTCCTGGGGCTTCTTCCCGCGCGCCCGCGACCACTGGCTGGGCTTCCTCGACCCCCGCCGGCTGTGGTTGCGGGGCCCGCTGGCCCGGCGCGTGACGGTGATCCCCGCGCGCACCGAGCCCTCCCGCCCCGTCGACTACGTCCTGGGCGCCTGCTTCCTGATCCCCCGCACCGCCCTGGAGGTGCTCGGTCCCCTGGACGACCGCTACTTCCTTTACTTCGAGGAGACCGACTGGTGCTGGCGCGCCCGGCAGCAGGGCCTGGCGGTCTGGTACTGCGCCGAGACCGAGGTCACCCACCTCGAGGGCCGCGCCTCCGGCCAGGCCGGCGGCTTCGCCCAGCGCCAGTTCCAGAAGAGCTACCGGCTGTTCGTCGCCAAGAACTACGGGGCCGGGAGCCTCTGGCGGTTCCGGCTGGCGCAGTTCGCGGAGTACGGCGGCAAGGCGCTGCTCCGGCGGGTGTTGCCGGGGGCGGGGAACCGGGCGATTGCCGCGGCTTACTGGGCCCGGGCGCGGCTGCAGCTGTGCCGGGAGATCGAGGCGACGCCGCCGTCGTGATCCCGGGTCGCGCGGTCCTCGGACTGCGTCCTGCGGAGTGCGCTCCCCGGGATCACGACGGCGGCGTCGCCTCGATCTCCACCCTCCCTCGGGGGAAGGAACGAGCCGCACTCCGCACCCTTCTCGGGGAAGAAAAGAGCAGTCCCGCTCCCGCGACCGCCGCGACAGGGATCGGTGAGTGAATTGAGGACCCCTTCGTGTGCGGCGCCCCTCCGTCCCGCGTCACAGGTGGCGCGCGGCGAGCGAAGCGACGCCGCACCTTCCACCCGCGCTACCGCCCCTGCCGCGCCTTCCGTTCGAACTCGGCGATCAGGTCCTTGCCAGAGGCCAGGCTGATGATGCGGAAGTCCTCCACGTGCAACGCGGCGTCGTCCAGGACGTTCAGCTCCAGGTCGAAGATGCGGCACAGCTCGCGGAACTGCTCCGGGCGCTCCTCCAGCAGGTAGAGCGCCAGCACCGGGTTCGCCTGGATCTGCAGGCGCTTCTCGCCCGTGGCGATGGCGATGCGGTGCACCAGGCGCTCGATCTTGCTGGACATGGTCTCCATGGACAGGACCTTGCCCGTGCCGTTGCAGTAGGGGCAGGGGTCCGAGAGCTGGCTCAGCAGCGAGGGGCGCACCCGTTGCCGGCTCATCTCCACCAGGCCCAGTCCCGAGACCTGGAAGACCTTGTGGCGGGCGCGGTCGCGCTTCAGGTGCAGCTTCAGCTCGTTGAAGACCCGCTTCTTGTTGCCCTCGCTCTCCATGTCGATGAAGTCGATGACGATGATCCCGCCCAGGTCCCGCAGCCGTACCTGGCGGGCGATCTCCCGGCCGGCCTCCAGGTTGGTCCGCAGGATCGTCTTCTCCGGGTCCTTCTGGCCGGTGTACCGTCCCGTGTTGACGTCGATGGAGACCAGCGCCTCGGTCGGCTCGATGATGAGGTAGCCGCCGGTGGGCAGGTCGACCCGCCGGTTGAACAGCCCCTGGATCTCGTTCTCGATGTCGAACTTGTCGAAGATCGAGAGCTGCTCGCGATACAGGGCCACCCTTTCGATCAGGTCCGGATCCACCTCGCGCAGGTAGTCGTGGATCTCGGTGTACAGCTCCTTGCGATCCACCATCACGCGATCGACCTTGTCGCTGAACAGGTCCCGGATGATCCCGCTCGTGAGCGAGGTCTCCCGGAAGACGAGCGACGGCGCCTTGAGTCGGACGAAGTGTGCCTTCCGCTTGATCTTCTTCCACTGCTCGAGGTGCGCCTTCAGC
>JACZKN010000078.1 GCA_014859985.1 Candidatus Krumholzibacteriia bacterium
CGGCGAGCACGAGCGGGCGGCGGCGCTGGTGGCCGCGGCCGTCGAACTGCAGCCGGAGCTGGGCGGCAGGCTGGACGGTGCGCCGTTGGCCTCGCTGCGGGACCTGGACGACCAGCTGGGCTCGCTGCTGGAGGTGTTCGCGGGGGGCCGCTACCTGTGGCTGCCCCTGGAGCGCATCGCCCGGCTGGAGGTGCCGGCGCCGCGCCACCTGCTGGACCTGCTGTGGCTGCCGGTGCAGCTGACCGATCGCGGCGGGGCGACCACGTCGGTCCACCTGCCGGTCCTGTACGAGGGCAGCCATGACGGCGGCGATCCGCGCTGCGCCACCGGCCGCGTCACCGAATGGTACGACGCGGGCGGCGGGCTGGCGCGGGGGCGCGGGCAGCGCCTGCTGGGCTGGTCGTCGCCGGCGGGGGAGGTGTCCGAGCTGCCGCTGCTCGAGCTGCGGACGCTCGAACTGGATGCCGGGCCATGAGCCGGCGCCCGCGGAGGTGGCCCCTTGGCCGGTCGCGAAGGCGGTGACGTCCTGCGGCATTCGCTGCTCGACCGGCTGGCGCAGCAGGGCGGCAACCGCCGCGGCGACCTCCGGATCGGGTTCGACGAGCTGCTGCAGGCGGTGCGCCGCGACATCGAGTGGCTGCTGAACACCAAGCGCATCGGGTCGTACGACCTGGAGAGCCTGCCCGAGACGCAGGAATCCATCATCAACTACGGCCTGCCCGACTTCTCGCACTACTCGGGCTCGTCACCCGCCGACTGCCAGCGGATCTGCGGGTCCATCGTGCAGACCCTGCGGCGGTTCGAACCGCGGCTGGCGCCCCACACCATCCGCGTGGAGCACGTGCCGCCGGCCGAGCGCATCGGGACCCAGTCGCGCTTCCGGATCCACGCGCTGCTGCACGTCGACCCGGTCAAGGAGCCGGTGGTGTTCGACACCGAGATCGAGATGGACACGGGTTCGGTGCAGGTCAGGACCGACCAGTAGCTGCCGGCCGGCGGGCCCCGCCCGCGGCCGCCGCCCAGGGAATCCTCAGCCGGACGGACCGGAGATGCGCGACCGCCTGCTCCACTACTACGAGAACGAGCTGCGGTTCATCCGCCGCCAGCTGGTGGAGTTCGCCGAGAGCTATCCGGCGATCGCCGGCCAGCTGCTGCTGGAACCGGACAAGTGCGAGGATCCGCACGTCGAGCGCCTGATCGAGGCGTTCGCCATGCTCACCGCGCGCGTGCAGCTGCGGCTGGACGACGACTTTCCCGAGATCAGCACCGCGCTGCTGGACCTGCTGCAGCCGAACTTCCTGGCGCCGGTCCCCTCGCTGACGGTGGTCCAGTTCACCGGGGATCCCGACCGTTCCCAGGCCACCACCGGCACGCACATCCCGCGCCACAGCCAGATCCACACGCCGCCGGTGGGCGGCGTGCGCTGCCGCTTCCGCACCTGCTACCCGGTGACCCTGTGGCCCATCGAGGTCACCGGTCTGGGGCTGATCGCGCTGGACCGCGGCAGCCCGCAGTGCCCGCCCGACGCCGTGGCGGCCGTGCGCATCGGCCTGCGCACCCTCGGGGCGCAGACCTTCGCGCAGCTGCCGCTGGAGAGCCTGCGCCTGTTCTTCGACGGCAACGCCTCGACGGCCAACCGGCTGTACGAACAGGTCTTCCGCCAGCCGCGGGGGGTGCTCGTGCGGCCGGGCTGCCGCGACCTGGACGCGTCGCGCGTGGGCGACGGGGCGCGCTTCCTGCCGCCGGAGGCCCTGCGGCAGGTCGGCTTCGCCGTCGACGAGGGGCTGCTCGACGCCCCGCGCACCTCGCACCTCGGTCATCGGCTGCTGCAGGAGTACTTCCTCTTCCCGGACAAGTTCCTCTTCGGCGACATCACCGGCCTGACGCCGGCGCTGCTGGCCGGGGTCGGCAAGGACCTGGAGATCCTGGTGCTGCTGGACCGCCTGCCGCTGGAGCTGGAGGCCAAGCTCGGGCCGGAGAACCTGAAGCTCGGCTGCACGCCGGCGGCGAACCTTTTCCCCCACCAGGCCGACCCGATCCAGCTGAGCCAGACCGAGCCGGAGCACCGCGTCGTCCCGGACGTGCACGCGCCGCGGGCGTACGAGGTGCACTCCATCCGCGCGGTGGAGACGCTGGACGCGCGCACCGGGCAGGTGCGCGCCTTCCGCCCGTTCTTCGCGCTGCGCCACGGCGACCTGCGCGAGGGCGAGCTGGCGTTCTGGCACGCCACGCGGCGCCCGGCCGGGGGCAAGCACGACCCGGGCACGGAGGTCTACCTGACGCTGGTCGACCCGCGCGGGGGGCCGCCGGCGCAGCTGCCCGGCGACACCCTCGTCGTGCACGTGCTGGCGACCAACCGCGACCTGCCCGCGGATCTGCCGCTGGGCACGCGCGGCGGCGAGTTCCGCATCGAAGGGCAGCCCGGCGTCGACCGCGTGCGCACCCTGCGCAAGCCCACCGCCGCCGTGCGCGGCCCGGCGCGGCAGGAGACGCTGTGGCGGCTGGTGTCGGTGCTCAGCCTGAACCACCTGTCGCTGCTCGAACTGGCCGACGACGGCCGCAGCCACCATGGCGGCGGCCCCGTGGCGTTCCGGGAGCTGTTGTCGCTGCTCGACTTCGCCGACACCCCGGTGACGCGCCAGCGCATCGCCGGCCTGGCGGGCCTGGACTGGCGCCGCGTGCTGCGGCTGATCTCCACCGGCGAGGGCAGGCTGCTGACGCGCGGCCTGGAGATCACCCTGCACCTGGACGAGGCGCACTACACCGGCAGCAGCGCGTTCATCTTCGCCTCGGTGCTCGAGCGCTTCCTGGCCTACTACACGTCGATCAACTCCTTCACGCAGACGGTGGCCACCGTCCGGAAGCGGGAGGAGGTGCTCAAACGATGGCAGCCGCGGGCGGGCGAGGGCCTGATCGTCTGAGCGACGGGGGACCGGGGGCCGCCGCCGCGGCCCGCCGGGAGTCGGTCGCGGGCGTCCGGGCCGAGGGCTGGCGCTATTCCTTCTTCCAGGCGGTGCGGCTGCTGCAGCTGGGGGCGCCTGACCGCGTGCCCGTCGGCACGGGCGACGATCCGGCGCGGGAGGCCGTCCGCTTCGCCAGCCGGGTCTCGCTGGCCTTCGCGCCCAGCGACGTGCACGACGTGCGCGAGGTCGACGGGCGCGACGAACTCGTCGTGTCCTTCATGGGCGTGGCCACTCCCGCCAGCTTCGGGTCGCTGCCGATGCCCTACAGCGAGCTGATCCTGGGCCTGGACCGCGACCGGCAGCCGGCCTTGCGCGCGTTCCTGGACCTGTTCAACCATCGCCTGGTGTCGCTGTTCTACCGGGCCTGGGAGAAGTGCCGGTTCCCGATGGTCTACGAGCGGACGCCGGCCGGCGGGGAGAGCCTGTTCGAGCGTATGCTGCTGGCCCTGATGGGGCTGGGCTCCTCGGGCCTGCAGGGCAAGCTGGCGGTGGACGACCGGGCGTTGCTGGCGCGGGCCCACGTCGTGGGGGCCCGGGGCATCCCCGCGCTGGGCCTGGCCGACCTGGTGCAGGACTACTTCGGGGTGCCGGCGTCCGTCGTCCAGTTCGTGCCCGCATGGTACGTGTTCGAGGAGAACGAGGTGTGCCGGCTGGGGCGCCAGTCCTGCCACCTGGGCCAGGACGCGTGCCTGGGCGCGCGCGCGCGCATGGCGCAGTCGCGGTTCCGGGTGCGCCTGGGGCCGTTCGCATGGCCGCAGATGGCCGGTTTCCTGCCCAACGGGGACGCGCACCGGGCCCTGGCCGAGCTCTGCACCCTGGCCGGCAAGCCGCAGTTCGACGTGGAGTTCCAGCTGCAGCTGGCGCCGGGCGCGGCCCCGCCCCTGCGCCTGGGCGTCGCGGACGAGCAGGGCGTGCCGTGGCTGGGCTGGTCGACCTGGTTGAGGGGGGAGGCGGCGGCGGACACGGCCGAGGTGATCGTCGACGGCGAGGCGGTCGCCGCCGGCCCCGCATGAACCCGTGCGCCGCCCCCGGTGGCGGCCGCAGAGAGGAAGACCGATGCGCATCGACCTGAAATCCCTGATCGGCAAGCTGACCGAGACCAGCCGCCGCGGCCTCGAGGGCGCCGCCGGCCTGTGCCTGTCGCGCACCAACTACGAGGTGGAGATGGAGCACTGGCTGGCCAAGCTGCTGGAGAACAGCGACGGCGACATCCCGCGGCTGCTGCGGCATGCGGACCTCGATCCGGACCGCGTGCTGCGCGGTCTCGAGCGCGGCCTGGACCAGTACAAGCGGGGCAACGGGGGCAAGCCGCAGCTGGCGCCCGCGATCGAGGACATGGCGCGCCAGGCCTGGCTGCTGGCGTCGATCAACTACCGGGCCTCGCGGGTGCGCTCGGGCGTGCTGTTTCTGGCCTGCCTCGGCGACCGCAACCTGCGCCGGCAGCTGCTCGAATGCTGCCCCGAGCTGAAGGACGTGGCGCTGGACGAGCTGGTGGACGGCCTGCCGCAGATCGTGGCCGGGTCGCCGGAGGACCGCGAGGTCTTCAGCGCCGACCAGGCGCCCGGCCGCGAGCTGGGCGAGCCGGCGGCCGGCCGCGGCGCCACGCCGTCGCTGGACCAGTTCACCGTCGACCTGACCGCCGACGCGCGGGCGGGCAGGATCGACCCCGTGCTGGGGCGCGACCCGGAGATCCGCCAGATCATCGACATCCTGACCCGGCGCCGCCAGAACAACCCCATCCTGACCGGCGAGGCGGGCGTGGGCAAGACGGCGGTGGTCGAGGGCTTCGCCCTGCGCATCGTCGCCGGCGACGTGCCGCCGGTGCTGCGGAACGTGGCCCTGCGCAGCCTGGACCTGGGCCTGCTGCAGGCGGGCGCGGGGGTCAAGGGCGAGTTCGAGAACCGCCTCAAGCAGGTGATCGAGGAGGTGCGCTCGTCGCCGCAGCCGATCATCCTGTTCATCGACGAGGCCCACACCCTCATCGGCGCCGGCGGCCAGGAAGGGCAGAACGACGCGGCCAACCTGCTGAAGCCGGCCCTGGCCCGCGGCGAGCTGCGAACGGTCGCGGCCACCACCTGGGCCGAGTACAAGAAGTACTTCGAGAAGGACCCGGCGCTGACGCGCCGCTTCCAGGTGGTGAAGGTGGAGGAGCCGGACGAGCCCGCGGCCATCCGCATGATGCGCGGGGTGGCGGCCAAGCTGGAGCAGCACCACCGGGTGCGCATCCTGGACGACGCCGTGCGCGAGTCGGTGCGCCTGAGCCACCGCTACATCCCGGCCCGGCAGCTGCCGGACAAGTCGGTCAGCGTGCTGGACACCGCCTGCGCCCGGGTGGGCATCGGGCGCAGCGCGACGCCGGCGGCGGTGGAGGACCTGCGCCGGGTCATCGACGCCATCGCCGTGGAGACCGGGATCCTGCAGCGCGAGTCGGCCCTGGGGCGGGACCACGCCGCGCGCCTGGCCGAGTTGGCCCGGGAGAAGGAGGAGGCGGCCGGCCGCATGGCCGCGCTGGAGGAGCGTTGGCGGCGGGAGCTGGAGCTGGTGGACCGGATCATCGACCTGCGCGGGCAGGTGGAGCTGGCGGTCAACCCGCCGCCGGCCGACCAGGGACAGGGCGAGGCCCCGGCCGCGGCCGACCTGCCGGGGCTGCGCCGGGAACTGGACGACCTGCGCGCCGAGCTGTGCGGGCTGCAGGGCGAGTCGCCCCTGGTGCAGTACGAGGTCGACGGGCAGACCATCGCCGAGGTGATCGGCGGCTGGACGGGGATCCCCGTGGGCCGGATGCTGGCCGACGAGATCCAGACCGTGCTGGGCCTGGGCCCGCTGCTGCAGCGGCGCGTGATCGGGCAGGACCACGCCCTCGAGACGATCGCCCAGCGCATCCGCACCAGCCGGGCCAACCTCGACAACCCGCAGCGGCCGGTCGGCGTGTTCCTGCTGGTGGGGCCCAGCGGGGTGGGCAAGACCGAGTCGGCGCTGGCCCTGGCCGAGTCCATGTACGGCGGCGAGCGCAACCTGATCACCATCAACATGTCCGAGTACCAGGAGGCCCACACGGTCTCGAGCCTGAAGGGTGCGCCCCCGGGCTACGTGGGCTACGGCGAAGGCGGCGTGCTCACCGAGGCGGTGCGCCGGCGTCCCTACGCGGTGGTGCTGCTGGACGAGGTGGAGAAGGCCCATCCGGACGTGATGGAGCTCTTCTTCCAGGTCTTCGACAAGGGCATGCTCGAGGACGGCGAGGGTCGCGAGATCGACTTCAAGAACACGGTGATCCTGCTGACGAGCAACGTCGGCACCGACACCACGATGAAGCTCTGCGCCGATCCGGAGACGAGACCCGAGCCCGAGGGGCTGGCGGAGGCGCTGCGGCCGGAGCTGCTCAAGGCGTTCCCGGCGGCCCTGCTGGGCCGCATGATCACGGTGCCGTACTATCCGCTGGACGCGTCGGCCCTGAAGCTGATCATCGAGCTGCAGCTGGGCAAGATCCGCCGGCGCCTGGCTGTGAACCACGGCGCCGAGCTGGTCTACGACGGCACGCTGCTCGACGCGGTCGTGGGACGCTGCTCGGACCCGCAGAGCGGCGCCCGCAACATCGACCACATCCTGACGCGCAGCCTGCTGCCGGAGATCTCGACGGAGATCCTGGCCCGCGTGGCGCGCGGCGAGACACTGCGGCGGGTGAACGTGGGGCTCGCGCCCGACGGGGCCTTCCGGTACGAGCTGGACTGATCCAGCCACGCGCAGGCGCGGCCGCCGGGCGGTCGCGGCGACAGGAGCCGCCATGGCCATGAAGCAAGAAGGAAGACTGTGCCGGCTGGCGACCCCGCTGGGGGACGACGTGCTCTTCGTGCAGGAACTCGCCGGCCACGAGGGCATGTCGCAGCTGTTCCGGTTCGAGCTGACGCTGGTGGCGGCCGACGGCGCCATCGATTTCGGCAGGATCGTCGGCCAGGCGGTGACCCTGACCCTCGACCTGCCCGACGGCAGCCCGCGGTACCTCAGCGGCATCGTGTCCCGCTTCGCGCAGACGGCGGCGGACCTGCGGACGACCACCTACCGGGCGGAGGTCGTCCCCTGGCTGTGGCTGTTGACCAGGCGCACCGACTGCCGGATCTTCCAGAACCGGAACGTGCAGGAGATCGTGTCCGAGGTGTTCGACAAGCTCGGTTTCACCGACTACGAGTTCAAGCTCAACGCCTCCTACGAACCGATGGTCAACTGCGTGCAGTACCGCGAGACCGACTTCGCCTTCGTCTCGCGCCTGCTCGAGTCCGCCGGCATCTTCTACTACTTCCGCCACGAGGAGAAGCGGCACACCCTGGTCCTGGCCGACGCCGCGAGCCACAACGAGCCCGTACCGGGCCAGGAGGTGGCGAAGCTCGATCCCAGCCCCGCAAGCCGCAAGGAGGAGGACCACATCTCAAGCTGGCGCGCCGAGCAGGTGCTGCGGCCCGGCAGGTACGCACTGACCGACTACAACTTCATCGACCCCGGCACGGACCTGCTGGTCGGCGCGGCCAGCGCCGTGCCGGCGGCCAGCAACTCCAAATACGAGATCTACGACTATCCCGGCGACTACGTGAACCTGGGCGGCGAGAACGACGGCAAGCTGGACAAGGGCGACGCGCTGGTGCAGGTGCGCCGGGAGGAAGGCGACTGCCAGGCCGGCGTCCACCAGGGCGAGGGCGCCTGCCGGGCCTTCGCCAGCGGCTACCGCTTCGACCTCGAGGGGCACGCGCGGGGCGACTTCAACGCCGCCTACCTGCTGACGCGGGTCGTGCACACGCTGGTCCAGCGCGGGGACCTGGTCTCCGGGGCCGAGGTCAACGCCACCTACAGCAACACGTTCACCTGCATCCCGCACGCGGTGACGTTCCGGCCGCCGCGCACGACGCCCCGGCCGCGGGTCAGCGGCCCCCAGACCGCGGTGGTCACCGGGCCGTCCGGCGAGGAGATCTACGTCGACAGGTACGGGCGCGTGAAGGTGCGCTTCCACTGGGACCGCGAGAGCGCGGGCGACGAGAACAGCTCGTGCTGGATCCGCGTGGCCCAGAACCTGGCGGGCAAGGAGTGGGGGATGATCTTCCACCCGCGCATCGGGCAGGAGGTCGTGGTCGACTTCCTGGAGGGCGACCCCGACCAGCCGCTGATCACCGGCCGCGTGTACAACGCCCGGCAGCCGATCCCCTACGCCGAGCCGACGCGCAGCGGGGTCAAGACCAGCAGCACCAAGGGCGCCTCGGCCGACAACTACAACGAGATCTGCTTCGAGGACCTCAAGGGCAGCGAGATGCTGACCATCCACGCCGAGAAGGACGAGACCATCGAGGTTGAGAACGACAAGTCCGAGTCGGTGGGCCACGACGAGTCGATCACCATCGGCAACGACCGCACCGAATCGGTGGGCCACGACGAGACCGTCAGCATCGGCAACAACGAGGCGCGCACCGTCGGCGCCGACCGCGCGGTCACCGTGGGCGCCAACGAGACCCTAGCCGTGGGCGCCGACCGCTCGCGGCAGGTGGGCGGCGACGAGACGGTGACGGTCGCCCGGGCGCGCACCCACAACGTGGGCGTCAACGAGGCGATCAACGTGGGCGGGGCCCAGGAGGTGACCGTCGGCGGTTCGCGCTCGGTGGCGGTCGGCGTCTCGCAGGAGGTCAACATCGGCAGCAGCCTCTCCGAGTCGGTCGGCAAGAAGCGCACGGTCGAGATCGGCGAGGAGGACACGCTCCAGGTCGGCAAGAAGCTGACCGTGACCGCGGGCGAGGAGATCGCCATCGTCACCGGCAAGGCCAAGATCACGATGAAGAAGGACGGCACCATCAGCATCGAGGGCAAGGACATCACGCTCAAGGGTTCGGGCAAGATCACGGTGCAGGCGTCGAAGGACGTGATCATCAAGGGCAAGAAGATCCTGCAGAACTGAGCCGATGCGGCGCCGCGACCGGCCGACCCGGCCCCGCCGGCCCGGCCGTGCCCTAGGCCAGCAGGCGCCAGAGCAGCTGCGCGCCGCCGCACACCGCGAAGATCACGGCCAGGCGCAGCCGGTTGCGCTGGGCGATGCGCGCCTCGGGCCGGCCGCGGTGCCGCAGCCAGCTGATCCCGAACACCGCCGCGATGACGAGGAACACGTAGGGCAGGGTGCCCGGGTTCAGCAGGTCCATCGTCCCCTCCGGTCAGGCGCCCAGCCGGCGGCGCTGGCGGTCGCCGCGGGCCCGGACCTCGAACAGCAGCCGGCCCGGCTGCAGGAACACCAGTTCCAGGGCGGCGGCGGCGCGCTGGCGCTGCAGACCCGCGCCCAGCGCCCGCTGCAGCCCCTTCTCACCGATCGCCCCGCCCAGCAGATGACGCTCGCCGGCCTTGAGGTCGCGGCCGTGCGCCGCCCACCAGGGCGCGATCTTTTGCGGATCGGGCCAGGGCAGGTCCTCGTCCGGATCCATGGCCACGTCCTCGTCGGCGGCGTCCTCGGTGGGGCCGGCCGCGAAATCGTCGGGCCGGTCGCGGTCCAGGTCGAGGTACGCGAGGTCCAGGCCGGTGATCAGGCTGAAGGCCTCGCCGGCCGGCCGGGCCAGGTCGTCGACCGTCATCTGCTCGATCAGCCAGGGCACGAGCTGCGGGTCGCCGATCGCCCCGGCGGCCTGGACGGCCAGACGGGGGTCGCCGCCGGGAGCGGCGAGTTGGCGGCGCCATTCCAGCGCGCGGGCCGGGTCCAGGC
>JACZKN010000009.1 GCA_014859985.1 Candidatus Krumholzibacteriia bacterium
ATTCCGGGGCCAGTCTGCGTTTACTGGAGCGCCGGGAACGGCCGCTTGGGATTGCCGCCGCGATAATCCGTTATAGAGCAATCAATTACGCCCTGTCGCCCGGTCTAGGCCGACTTTCCACTTTATCGTCCCACCCGAGGAGCCAAGTTTTTCAAATAGGGAAAAGTGGGCAGGTGCATCGCGCCTGCCATTGTCGTGGCTATAGGATGCTGGGGCGAGGATTCTAGTGCGGGTAGGCCTGACC
Organism: Candidatus Krumholzibacteriia bacterium; assembly: GCA_014859985.1. GTDB lineage: Bacteria > Krumholzibacteriota > Krumholzibacteriia > LZORAL124-64-63 > LZORAL124-64-63 > JACZKN01. Next base: position 245 of record JACZKN010000009.1, read on the forward strand.
GCGGATTCGGCCGCCCCCGAAACGGGACCCCTCTGACGGAGGCTCCGGATACCCCGGGGCGATTCACGCGCCGGTGCAGCTCAGCCGCGTCACACCTCAACCGCCACGCCCCAGGTCGACAAGAACAATGAAAACCATCATCCATTTATGTTATGCTAGCCCCAGGAAACCCGAGCTGGGCAACCCGACGCGACACCTGGGACGGACACCGCCCGTGAACCGGTCGCAAGGGGGTTGCTATGGGCAAGATCATCGTTTCCGTTACCGCGCTGCTCTCGCTGCTCGCCCTGGGCGCGTGCTCCAGCGACGACCCCGCCGCGCCCGGGGGCGGCAGCCCCGGGGACGGCGTCGCCTACACGATCCCGCCCTTCGAGGTCGTGCGGCACGGCATCGCTCTCTACGATGTCTGGACCGACGGCGAGACGACGATCACCGTAGGCTCGAACAGCCGGGCCTTCGTGCAGACGGCCGCCGGCCGGTTCATCCTGCCGGTCAGCGAGCAGCACCGCGTGCGGCTCACCGGCGTCTCCTCGACGGGCGCGGGACAGGTCTACATCACCGGTGCCAGGATGGCCGACTTCAATCCCGATTCACCGCCGATTGTCCGTTTCGAGGATGGGCTGCGCTACACCGAGTCCGTGGACGTTGTGGCTGACGGCACGAGCATCTGGTGCGGGTCCCGTACGACGACCTACTTGACCGTCGGCCGGGAGCTCTGGCGCCGCGCGAACGGCGCCTGGGAGCTCGACCACGATTTCGTCACGCCGTGCTATGGCTTCTACCACGGCGGGGGGGCGAACCTCTACGTCGCCACGGCGGAAGGCCTGTTCGCCTTCGAGAGCCTGATCTGGGAGAAGGCCTACGACGCGACCTCCCTCGATGGTTGCTGGGCCGTGGGCGGCCTGGACGAGGACCAGGTCCTGACCGTCGACGGCGAGGATGTCATCGTGCGCGACGGCGGCATCGCATTCGAGTTGGCTTATCACGCCGGAGCCGTGCTGCACGACGTCGCCTGGGCCGCCGAGGGCTGGGCGGTCGCTGTGGGTGAAGACGGCACCGTGGCCATGCACGACGGCGTCAACTGGTCGCGGATCCAGGTCGACTTCGCGGGGCCCCTGATGGCCGTGGCGGCCTGGAAGGACGGCGGACAGAGCCGGGCCCTGGCCGTGGGCCTGGACGGAGCGGAGTACCGGTATGCCGACGGTGACTGGACGGGAAGTTACCTGCCCGACGGCCACTGGCAGGATATCGCCGGCGACGGGCAGGGGAACCTCTACGGGATCTTCACCCACGAGTTGGAAGGCGGCGCGGAAGAGACGATCCTCTACACCTACGACGGGAGCGACTGGGACAGGGTGGCGGCCCCGGAAGGCCTCGTGCTCGGGCACATGCACTGCCGCGACGCCGAATCGATCTGGGGGATCGGCAGGGCGAACAACGAGAACTGGGCTGCGCGGTTCAACGGGGCCACCTGGCAGACGTACTGGGTGTCCTCCGTGGACACCGTCAACGACATCTGGGTCGCCGACGATGGCCAGGCCCACGTGGCCTGCGACCATGGCACGGTCTACGTGAACCTCGTCCCGGAGATCGCGGCCTCGCCCGAGCGGAATCTGTACGGCATCTGGGGCGTCGGCGCCACGGACGTCTTCGCCGTGGGCGAGAGCGGGACGATCGCCCGCAAGCAGGGGGCGGTCTGGGCGGCGATGGCCAGCGGCACGGACGAGCACCTGCGGGCCGTCCACGGCGCCGGCGCCGATCACGTCGTGGCCGTGGGCGACAACGGTACGGTGCTGCGCCTGGCCGCCGGCGCCTGGACGGCCCTGGACCCGGGCCTCGACGAGGACCTGGACGAGGTGTGGACCGACGGTGCGCAGAACATCTGGGTCGGGGCGAGCCGGGACGACCTGGTGGCCCACTTCGACGGCAGCGGCTGGGAAACGTACCGGATGCGTTTGCTCGATCCCGGGCCGCGAGCGGTCTGGAGCGACGGACAGGAGGTCTGGGTATCGGCCGGCAGCGCGTTGCTCAGGTACGCCGAGCCGCCCTCGTTCGCCGCGATCCTGGGGACACGCTGAAGCAGGCTCGGTCCGCTCGCCCGGGCGCATCGGGCCGTCCGTCCCCGTCATTCGACCTGGCGGGGAGGCGGCTCGCTCGGAATGCCGGGCGGAGGGCCCGACGTCCCGCCGCCCGGTTCGCGGCCGCGGCGTGCGCTCACGACTGTCCGGGCCGCACCGGCGCCGGGTCGGCGACGCCGCTCTTGATCTGTTCCAGCATCCGCGCGCCGTTGGCGTTCTCCGGGTTCAACTCGAGGGAGCGCGTGTAGTTCGCGATCGCGCCGTCCCGGTCGCCGGCGCGCAGGAGGCCCTCGGCGAGGCTGTCGTAGGCGTTCCACGACCCGGGGAAGAGCGCGACGTTGAGCAGGAACACCTCCGTCGCCCGCCCGGTCCTGCCGTTCTGCAGGAGCCAGTACCCGATCCCTGTCGATGGGCATGTAGAACTCCCCACTTATGGGCACCCAACTTTCCCCACCCCAAAGATCAAAGAAGCAGGCCGGGCCATGCCCTGAGCTTGCCGCTGGACCCGGGTTCCGGGACCCTGCGCTGGCCACTTACCCAGCAACAGGGAGGTTCCGGTGCTCGATCTTGGGGAGGTTTTCATGATCCACCAACTTCGCCGCGACGGCCTGTCCATCGGCGCCATCGTTCGCAGAACGGGCCTTGATCGCAAGACTGTCCGCAAGTACCTCGCGCTGGGGCTCGACGTCCCCGCCTACGGGCCCAGGCCCCCGCAGCCGAGCGTGATCGACGACTTCCGCGCCTACCTCATGCAGCGCCTGGAGGCGTTCCCGGAGCTGACCGCCGTCCGTCTGTGCCGGGAGGTCCGCGAGCTCGGCTACCAGGGCGGCTACGACACCGTCAAGCGCGCCGTCGCCCGCCTTCGCCCGCCGCGCGAGAGCGGCTTCGAGCATCGCTTCGAGACGCCGCCGGGCAGGCAGGCCCAGGTCGACTTCGCCTACTTCCAGGTGCGGTTCGACGCCGAGCCGGACCAGCTGCGCACCGTCTGGCTGTTCAGCCTCGTGCTCGGACACAGCACGACGGCCACATCGTCTACAACCGGCACCTGCTGGAGCTCGCCCGCCACTTCGGGTTCACGCCCCGCGCCTGCGCCGCCTACCGGGCCAAGACCAAGGGCAAGGTCAAGCGGCCGTTCCGCTACATCCGGCAGGACTTCTTCCTGGGCCGCCGGTTCCGCGACCTGGACGACCTGAACGCCCAACTTGACCACTGGCTGCTGACCGTGGCCAACGCCCGTGTCCACGGCACGACCGGCCGGGTCGTCACCGAGGCCTTCGCCGAGGAACGCGCCGCACTGCAGCCGCTGCCGGCGGTGCCGTTTACCGTCGTCCTGCGCGTCGAGCGCCGCGTCAGCCGCGACGGCATGGTCTCGGTCGACGGCAACGAGTACAGCGTCCCGGACCTGTGCCGACGGCGCATCGTCGACGTCCACGTCACCGCCCAGGAGATCCACATCCTCGAGCAAAGTACGCTGGTCGCCGTCCATCCGGTCCTGGCCGGCCGCGGCCAGCGGCGCGTCGCCACTGGCCATCGCCGGCACCCGGCTCCGGCCAACGCCAAGCACCCGCGCCAGGACAGCCGCTGGAACGTCGTCGAGCGGCCCGGTGATCGGGTCGGCCGCCGGTCCCTGGACGTCTACGACCATGCTGCCGCCGCCCTGGCCCGCCGCGAGGGGAGGACGGCATGCCGGTGACCCGAACGCCCGTCTCGCCCCTGGAGGCCATCGATCTGCTTCTGGCCGAGGAGTTCTCCACCCGCGAAGGCCGGCGCATCAAGATGGCCCTCATGACCGCGCGCCTGACCCAGCTGAAGACCCTCGACACCTTCGACTTCTCGTTCCAGCCGTCGCTGGACCGCAACCAGATCCTGACCCTCGCCCAACTCGGCTTCATCGGGCGCAAGGAGGTCCTGCACTTCCTCGGGCCCCCGGGAACGGGCAAGACCCACCTGGCGATCGCCCTCGGCTACGAGGCCATCAAGCAGGGCAAGAGCGTCTACTTGGCCACCCTGGCCGAGATCATCACGTCCCTGACCAAGGCCGAGCGCGAGGGCTCGCTCCGCCAACGCATCCAGTTCCTGACCCGCGCCGCCCTGCTGATCATCGACGAGGTCGGCTACCTGCCGCTGGAGAAGAACGGTGCCAACCTCTTCTTCCAGCTCGTCAACGCCCGCTAGGAGAAGGGCGCCATGATCCTGACCAGCAACCGCAGCTTCCGCGAGTGGGGCGACATCTTCGGCGACAGCGTCGTCGCCGCCGCCCTGCTCGACCGCCTGCTCCATCACGCAGTCGTCATCCAGATCGACGGCAACAGCTTCCGCCTGCGCCAGCACGCCGGCCTGATGCCCGACAACCTGCTGGCCGCCGCCAGCGGCCGCGCCGAACCACCCAGGCGCCGCCCAGGCCGGCCCCGCAAGGAGGAAACATCGTCCCAGAGCGGCTGACCGCCGCACCATTGCTCAGGGGGTGGGGAATTTTCGATGCCCAGAAATGGGGAGGATTCGTTGCCCATTGACATCCCGCCCGTAGACGCCGTCCCGATCGCGAATCAGGTAGCGTTGTGCCGAGTCGAACGGGAATGCCAGGATCAGCTGAAGCCCGGTCCGAGGGTTTCAGCTTGGGGCGTTCGGCGTTCCGTTGCAGGACCTAGAGCTGATGGCGGAGCGCGAGGCTTTGCAGGGCGAGTCCGCGGCGGGACCTAGGGGTTGCCAGAAGCAGAAGCAGGAGATGTTTGAGCATAATCGCGGATATCGGCACGGGGGCCTAAGTCGTTAGCCATCAACGCGGACGGAATATTTGGTAGGCACAAGGGTCTGTCCGCTGGCGAAACCGGCGAATGACCGGTAGCTTGGCCCGACGGATATGCGACCTGATTCCGGATATGACACGAACCGCGACGGTCTTCCCGGACCAGGTCCGAAACGCGAGGAATGCCCATGGACGACAGGATCGGCCCCTACCAGATCATCCGGGAGATCGGCCGGGGCGGCATGGGCGTGGTGCACCTGGCCCGCGACACGCGGCTGGACCGCGACGTGGCGATCAAGGAGCTGCCCGAGCTCTTCGCCCAGGACCCCGCCCGCCTGGAGCGCTTCGCGCGCGAGGCGAAGGCGCTGGCGGCGCTGAGCCACGTCAACCTGGCCGGAATCTACGGCGTCGAGGAGCAGGACGGGGCCAAGTACCTGGTCCTGGAGTACGTCGAGGGCGAGACGCTGGCCGATCGGCTGGACCGGGGGCCGCTGCCCCTGGACGAGGCCTTGGAACTTGCGGTGCAGATCGCCGCGGGCGTCGAAGCGGCCCACGAGGCGGGCATCGTCCACCGCGACCTCAAGCCCGCCAACATCAAGCTCACGCCCGAGGGCAAGGCCAAGGTGCTGGACTTCGGCCTGGCCCGGGCCGACGAGGGCGGGTCGTCCTCGAGCGCCGCTGGCCTGGACAGCGCGACCATGACCGCGGCCCAGCGCACGCCGACCATCGAGGGCACCATCCTGGGCACGGCGGCCTACATGAGCCCGGAGCAGGCCCGCGGGCGGCGCGTGGACAAGCGCACCGACATCTGGTCCTACGGCGTGGTGCTCTACGAGATGCTGGTGGGCGCCAGCCCGTTCCACGGCGAGACCGCCTCGGACTCCATCGGGGCCGTGCTGCACAAGGAAATCGACCTGAACCTGCTGCCGCCGAAGACGCCGCCCCTGGTGCGGCACGTGCTGGTGCGCTGCCTGGAACGGAACCGGGACAACCGGTATCGCGACATCGGCGACGTGCGCATCGAGCTGGAGCGGGCGCGGACCGAGCCGCTGTCGAGGGCGGAAGCGGGCGGGCGGCGGCTGCCGCTGGCCGTGATCGCGGTTGTCGCGCTGGCCATGACCGTGCTCGGCGTAGGCGCCGGGTGGCTGTTGCGGCCGCAGCCGACTCCTGCACTGATGTACGTGTCGGTCCCCTTGGCCGACCGGTTTGCCACCGTCGACGCCTTCGATCTCTCGCCCGATGGCGAGATGGTGGCGATCGTGGCGCGCGAAAGGGACGGGGACAACGTGTCGGCCGAGACCGCCATCTATGTGCGCAGGTGGTCGGAGCCGACCTTCCGCAAGCTGCCGGAAACCGAACGTGTGATCCGTGGCATCACGTTCTCACCGAGCGGGGAGCAGATCCTGTTCCAGGCGCGGGACGACGTCCGTCCGGCTTCGGAGGTCAGGACGGTGCCGGTGGCCGGCGGGCCAAGCACCCGGCTCTATACGATCGAGCAGAATGGACTGCTGGACGGCCGGAGGGGCTTTCTGGCGGAAGACGAATTCGTCGTCGGGTCGGCCGACGGGAAGGAACTCTACCGCGTCAGGGCGGGCGGCGGCACACCGGAGCTGATCACGACGGTGACCGGGCAGGGCGACCGCTGGTTATTCTCGTTCGTCATGCCGCGCGCCGGCGGGCGCTACCTGATGGCGTCGACCTGGAGTCCCTCGACCAAGACCCGGGAGTGTTTCCGGATCGATCTCGAGAGCGGTGAAGCCTCCCTCGTGCTCGAAGACGCGCGGGACCTGCACCTGCTGCCCGACGGGCACCTGGCCTTCGTGCGGGACCAGGCGCTGTGGGTGGCGCCCTTCGATCCCGCCACCGTCCAGGTCACCGGTCCGGCCAAGGGCTACCTGTCCGGGGTGGAGAATCTGCACCTGGATCGGGGCGGCGAGCGGGCCGTCTTCGCGGCGCGGGACAAGAACCAGGAACGCGCCGAGATCGTCATCGTCGACGGGGCCGGTCGCGTCGCCGAGACGCTGCTGACGGTGCCGGGCGAGTTCCAGGACATTGCGACCCTCTCACACGACTGCCGCAGGTTGGCCTATTCCTACAACAGGGGCGACGGGCGCGGTCTCTGGGTGCTGGACATCGCTTCGGGACTCACCCGCCAGGTGTCGCCCAAGGGTGATTTCCCCTACGGCCCGGCGTGGCTGCCGGACGGTCGGCTGGCCTATCTCATCGTCCAGGGGGGCGGAGCCTCCGAGCCGATGGTGATCGATGCCGTGCCCGGCGCGACGCCCCAGCCGATGCTGCCCCGGGCCGGTGGCGAGCCGTTCCGCGGCTCCGAGATCGCGATCAGCCCGGACGGGCGACACGTCCTGGTCAGTGGCAGTCCCTCTGACGGTCGCGAACCCGGGATCTACCTCTTCGACATGGGTGATGGCGACAGCGGGCGCGCGTTCTACGCCTCGGACCGGGCGGAAGGAAAGGCGAGCTTCCGGCCGGACGGCAAGTGGGTGGTCTACAACACCAACGGCACGGGACGCTTCGAGGTCTTCCTGCGGCCGTTCGTCGCCGACAACCCTGAGAGCGCCCCGATCCACCCCGTGACGCGTCAGGGTGGCACCGATCCGATCTGGTCGCCGGACGGCCGGACCCTCTACTATGCCGGAGTCGGCGCGGACGAGGGCCAGGTGTTCGCCGTCACCGTCGACACGGAACCGGAGCTCAAGATCTCGGAACGGCGCACCGTGCTGAGCTACAGCGATGGCGTGGACCGGATCGTGCCCATGGCGGACGGGCGGTTCGTCAAGCTGCAGCCCAAATCGCGGGGCGGGAGCGGCTTGCCGGACTTGCGGTTGATCCTGGACTGGGGCTTGCCGCAACTGGTCGCGGCGCAGCGATAGGGTCGGATGAGGATCGCGGCGCGGCGCGCGCGAGGTCGGCTCGCCTTCGTGCCCCTACTCAAAACCCCATCGTTAGCCCAATTCTGACCGAGATTCTCAATAACCCCAGTATTCACGGGTGATTTCGACGAAATCAAGGCCCCCCGGGGGGCCTTGCCCAGGCCAAGGTGGGTGCGCGATTTGTGGTAGTACTCGAGGTAGTTGCGGACGATCCGCCTGGCGTGACGCTCGTTGAACACGATCATGTGATTGAGGCATTCGCGCTTCAGCGTTGCCCATCGACGCGAGGGCGGCCGACACCGCGCCGCCATAGATCCCGTCGCGGTCCCGCACCAGGAACCGCGGCGCCGAATCGAACGGAAACGCCTGGTACAGCTGCAGCGCCGTCCACTCGGCCGTCGGGTGCGTGGTCACGTTGAAGTGCACAATCCGCCGCCGGTCCAGCGACAATACGACGAAGACGTAGAGGGTGCGGAACGTCACCGTCGGCACGGTCAGGAAATCGACGACCACGGTCTCGTGCAGGTGGTTCATCAGGAACGTCTTCCAGTTCCGGGTCGGCCGGCCGCGGCGCTTGACCATGTACCGGGCCACGGTCGCCTCGCTGACGTAGTGGCCCAGCTTCATCAACTCGCCGTGGATGCGCGGCGCGCCCCAGGTGGGGTTCTCCCGCGAGATCCGCTTGATGAGTTCGATCGCCTCCGACCGGACCCGCGGACGGCCGACTTCCTTCGGCTTGCTCTTCCATTTCCACCACAGCCGCCAGCCCTTGCGGTGCCAGGCGATCACGGTCTCGGGCTTCACCAGGCGCAGCGGCCGGCGCCAGCCCGCCCACCAACGGCACAGCAGAACCCAGAACGCGCGGTCGGCGTTGGTCAACGGCGGCTTGGGGATGGTGCGCTGCAGGACCAGGATCTGCTGGCGCAGGGCCAGGTTCTCCAGGAGCAGGTCACGGCGGGGGCGCAGGAGGTCGCGCAGGGTGTCGAGCAGGATGGTGAGCATCCGTGGGATATCGGTCGCGCCGCAGGCTGGTTGAGATGCAAGTGGTGGATATGCAATTGAATAGGGGATGTGGAGGATGCTAAGGACAGGGGCCATGATCTGTTAGGGGGCGCCAGGCTTCCGGCCGCGCGACGTGCCTTCAGGCAGCTTCGAGATGAGAGATCGTTGGACAAACTCCAGCGCCTGGTGAGGTTCATAGGAAATGCCGGAGGCAAGCAGCGGCGGGACATCCCGCAGGAACACATCATCGTCCATCTTAGCGGCGAGGTTCAGTTCGAACTGCGTCCGGGTGACCCGCAGGCCGTCGTGTTCCATGTACCGCAGGAAGCAATCGACGACCGCCTGGGTGTCAAGATCCGGAATGCGGGAAAGCGCCTCGGAGAGATCGAAGAGGTCGCGCCCCTTCCTCCGCTGGTAGAGCGCGCGTACCTTGGTGCCGAGGAGTTCCTCGGGCCCGTAGGTGAGCAGTTCGGCCTCGCCGCGGAACCAGGGGTTGTCGACCACGAACCGGGAACGACGCAGGCCCAGGACCGCGAAGTGCTCCCGGGTGTTGATCTCCACCTTGAGCTTCAGCGGCGTGACGGGCCTCGCTTCCGAGTCGAAGCGGTACATGAAGGTCGCTCGCCCTTGGCTCTGCTTCCAACGCGGCTCACCCAGCCACGGATCGAGGCATGAACGCATCGCCTGCAGCACAGGCCCGATGGGGCCGGGGTTGACCTGCACGAGGTCGATGTCCTCGGAATAGCGGACCGGCGGATCGAAGTGGAGCTTCTGCAGCGCCGTGCCGCCGCGGAAAGCGAGCTCCCGGGCCAGGAGGTCATCGCGGTAGAGTTCGACCAGAGCCCGGCTGATGACGAGGTCCTGCTCGACCTGGGCGTCGGTGGCCCACCGGGCCGTGCCGCGCCACGCGGTAATGTGAGCGCGAGGGATCATGTGTCGACCTCGATCTGCTCGTTGACGAGCAGGCGCCAGCGGCGGTCCTTCAAAGCCGCGTCGGACGGGCGGTCAGGCCGCAGGGCCAGGTAGCGAGGGCGGCGCTCAGCGACCCAATCAGCCAGCCCGCCACCCAGTTCACCCGCTCCGACCAGGTCCAGCAGATGGCCCAGGCGTTGAGCGTTCGCCAGGCTGCCGTCGAGCTTGGCGGCCTCCACGGTCCACATGGGGTCCATCCTCTCGGCAAGCTCCGCCAGCACGGTGGCCACGTTGCCGAGGTGGCCCGTGGCATCCAGATACCGCAGCAGGTCCAGGGCGGTCGCCTCCGGGGTCGAAACGCGCATCAGCCCGGTCTCGGTCTTCACGTCCACGAGCGGAGTGGACTCCATGCCGCGCTTCTTGAAGAACCTGATCCGTCCACGGCCGGCCGCCATGGGCCGGAGTTGCCCGTCGGTGACGACCTGGAACTCCTGTGGCTGCTGGTGGGCGGCCCCGTGCAGGGAGGCGGCGCTCAGCAGGCCCACGTAGTACGGGCGGTTGGAGAACGCCATCAGGTCGCCGATGTACCAGTCCGGCGGCGGGGCCCCGGCTTGGCGGTATTCGATCGGCACGATGACGAAGAAGCCGCGACGAGGGACGGCCAGGCGGTTCTTGGCGACCAGCCGCTGGACCGCCTTCGTGAGAGCCACATCGGTGATTCCGAGCGCGGCGATCGCCTCGTCGCGGGTCAAGGTGTAGCGGCCGCCGGCCTGGAGATCATCGACCAGCTTGGCCAGGCTGTCGGGGGCGGAGTGTTGGATGGTATGCAAGAATGGACCTCCGGCGGTCGATTTTGCGTATAGACTGCGATCCGGAGGCTAGCCGTGGCTTGGGTAGATTGCAACAGGATTTAACGCAGGAAAGGGGCTCTTCGCGGTGCCATCGAGTCGGCTCTGGACCGAGACGAGTGGAGTTCGGCCAATATGCAAATGCGCTGCGTTTTGGACGAAAGCCCTGGACGCGGCGCCCGATATGCGTCTATAATGCAGTCCCGTTGCATTTTGGACGAAAGGGCCGCTCATGTACATCCTCCGCACCCTCGAGCCCTATTTCCGTGAGGCTGCCGCCCACTTCCCGGTCATGCTGGTCACCGGCGCTCGGCAGGTGGGCAAGACCACGTTCCTGCGGGAGATCGCGGGCGACGAGCGGACCTACATCAGCCTCGACGACCCACGCGTCGCCGACCTGGCGCGCACCGACCCCGCCCTGTTCATGCAGCGGTATCCAGGCCCCGTGCTTATCGACGAGATCCAGTACGCTCCCGGCCTGCTGCCGTACATCAAGCTGGCCGTGGACGAGGAGCAGCGTCCCGGCCGCTTCTGGTTGACGGGATCGCAGCAGTTCCATCTCATGCGCGACGTGGCCGAGTCCCTGGCCGGGCGCGTGGGGATCGTCCACCTGCTGGGGCTCTCGCGCCGCGAGCAGGACGGCCAGGCCGGCGACCACGGCCCCTTCCTGCCCGCGCCCGATGCGCTGGCGGCCCGGCTCGCGGACGCCGCGCCGCTGCCGCTGCCGGAGCTGTACCGCCGCATCTGGCGCGGCAGCTACCCGGCGCTGACCCGTGATCCGGGACTGGATCGGGACCTCTACTTCAGCTCGTACGTCCAGACCTACCTGCAGCGGGACGTGCGCGACCTGGCCCGCGTCGGCGACGAGACGGCGTTCCTGCGCTTCGTGCGGGCCTGCGCCGCGCGCACCGCCCAGCTGCTGAATGTGGCCGACCTGGCCTGCGATGCCGACGTGGCGCCCAACACGGCCAAGCACTGGCTGTCGGTGCTCGAGGCCTCGGGCATCGTCTATCGGCTGGAGCCCTACCACGCGAACGTCACCAAGCGCCTGGTCAAGACACCCAAGCTCTACTTCCTGGATACGGGGCTCTGCTCCTGGCTGACCGGCTGGACCAGCCCCGAGACGCTGGAGGCCGGCGCCGCGTCCGGCGCCATGCTCGAGACGTGGGTCCTGGTCGAGATCCTCAAGTCCTGGTGGCACCGGGGCAAGCAGGCGCCTTTCTACTTCTACCGGGACAAGGACAAGAAGGAGATCGACCTCCTGATCGTTCGGGACGACGCCATCCATCCCGTGGAGATCAAGAAGTCGGCTTCGCCGGGGCGCGATGCCGTGCGGCACTTCGGCGTGTTGGCGCGGCTGGACCGGCCGGTCGGGGCGGGCGGGGTGGTCTGCCTGGCCGAGTCGTCGCTGCCGCTGGTGAGCGGGATCGTGCTGTCCATCGCCGCCGGGTCGCTGGCCGGGACGGCGTTTCTGACCGTGAGCAGCAGCGCCCGGATCTCCCTGCCGTGGAGCGAGTTCGCGGTGCTCGCCGCGATCGCCGTCGCGGCCGCGGTCGTCATGGCCGGGATGACGGTCATCGCCGCCAGCCCCCGCATCCGC
>JACZKN010000079.1 GCA_014859985.1 Candidatus Krumholzibacteriia bacterium
CCCCCCCACCGCCCGGACCCGCCGGCGGGGCGGGTGGCCCCGGTTCCGCGCGGGGCTCCGGTCCGGGCAGCTTGGCCGCCACGTGGACGATGCGCTGGACCGTCGTGGCCAGGGTGGCCAGGGCCAGGAATCCCAGCACCGGCACCAGCAGCCAGCGGCCCATCAACAGGCCCACCGCCAGCAGCACCACCCGCTCGGTGCGCTGCAGGAAGCCCACCTGGCAGGTCTCCCCCGCCCCCTCGGCCCGGGCACGCACGTAGCTGGTGGTCAGGCTGCCGACGACCGTGGCGGTGACCAGCACCAGGGCCACCCGGTCCGGACCCTGGACCAGGCTGGCGAAGTACCAGGTCAGACCGGCGAAGAGGAAGGCCTCGCCCAGGCGGTCGAAGTTGGAGTCGAGGAACGCGCCGCGCCGGGACACGGTGCCCTGCAGGCGGGCGAGGTCGCCGTCCAGCATGTCGAACGCCGAGCCCACGAGGAACACGAGCCCGCCCAGGAAGAGCTGCCCCTGGGCGATGGCCCAGCCCGACAGGGCGGTCACCGCCAGCCCCAGCAGCGACACCCCCAGGGGCGAGAAGCCCAGGCGGTCCAGGGCCAGCACCAGCGGACGGACCCGGGCCCGGGCGCTCTGCTTGAAGGCGGCGACGTCCATCATTCCTCCGGTTCGGCGGCGGTGCGGGTGCCCCCAAGGACCAGCACCAGTTCGCCCTTCAGGCGCCGGCCGGTCATCAGCGCCGCCAGTTCGGCGGCCGTGCCCCGCAGGGTCTCCTCGTGCAGCTTGGTGATCTCCCGGGCGATGGCCAGGGATCTTCGCGGGGCCAGGGCCTGCAGCAGTTCCAGGGTCGAGAGGATGCGGTGCACCGACTCCAGGGCGATCACCGTGCCCGGCTCGGCCAGGGCCTCCTGCAGGAAGCGCTCCCGCGCCCCCTTCTTGCGGGGAGGATAACCCACGAACAGGAATCGGTCAGGCGAAAACCCCGAAAGCACCAGGGCCGCCAGCACGCTCGACGGGCCCGGCACCACCGTCCAGGGCAGCCCGGCCTCCTGCAGGGCCCGCACCAGGGTGAAGCCCGGGTCGTTGACGCAGGGCATGCCCGCGTCGCTGACCACGGCCACGCGGGCACCGTCCGTGAGCCGGGCCACGATGCGCGGCACCATCTGCCGCTTGTTGTGGTCGTGGTAGCTCTGCAGCGGCGTGTCCAGGCCGTAGCGCCCCATCAGGATGCGGGTGTGGCGGGTATCCTCGGCGTAGATCACGTCCGCCCCCGCCAGCACCGCCAGGGCCCGCAGGCCCACGTCCGCCAGGTTTCCGATGGGGGTGGCCACGAAATGGCAGCAGCCCGGCGGCAGGGTGATCTCCGGCAGGGGGACGCTGCGGGATCCCCCGCTCAATGGAAGCCCCCGTCGGTGGCGCGGCCCGGGCAGGGGTCGTCCGGGTTGCGGCGGCCGGGGAAGACCGCCACCGGCGGCAGCAGGCGCTTGAAGGCCATGGCCGCCACCCGCGCGGCCACCTTCTCGACCAGGGCGGGCGCGTAGCCGAGGGCCTGCAAGCGCCGCGGGCCCAGCTCCTGGTCCACCAGGTGGTGCAGCAGGCCGTCGGCCTCGGCGTAGGTGAAACCCAGTTCGTCCTCGTCGGCCTGGCCCTCCCAGAGATCGGCGCTGGGGGCCTTGGCCAGGACGGCCGCGGGCAGGCCCAGCCAGGCGCCCAGCAGGCGGACCTCGGTCTTGTAGAGCTGGCCGATGGGGTTCAGGGCGCAGGCGTTGTCGCCGTAGAGGGTGGTGTAGCCCAGCAGGGCCTCGGTGCGGTTGCCGGTGCCCAGCACCAGGGCCTGGTTGCGGGCCGAGCGGTCGTAGAGCACGACCATGCGGCAGCGGGCCATCACGTTGCCGCGCCGCAGCGGGTCCGCGCCGGGCATGGCCGCCAGGAAGGCGTCCACCATGGGGGTGATCTCCACCCGCTCGGTGGGCAGGCCCAGCACCCGGGCCACGGCCTCGGCGTCGGTCAGCGAGGCGGCCGAGCTGGTGGCGTACGGCATCATCACGCCCAGCACGTTGTCCGCGCCGACCGTCCGCGCCGCCAGGCCGGCAGCCACGGCCGAATCGATGCCCCCGGACAGGCCCACCACCAGCCGGCTGCGGCCGGCGGCGGCCAGGGTCCCGCGGATGAAGGCCTCGCAGCGGGCGGCGGCGGCCTCCGGCGCGATGGCCCACGGGAAGCGGTCAGGTTGCGTCTGGCGGTCTTGCACGGTCCTCGCTCCTCGGGGCGCGGCGCTTCAGCTGCGCCGCCAGGCGCCGGGCAGGAAGAGCACCAGCACCGTGAACAGTTCCAGGCGGCCGATGAGCATGAACGCCATCAGCAGCCACTTCTCCCAGTCCAGCAGGGTGGCGTAGTTGCCGGTCGGCCCCACCAGGCCCAGGCCCGGGCCGATGTTGCCCAGGGTGGCGGCGGTGGCGCCGATGCTGGTCACGAGGTCGCGGCCGCCGGCGGTCAGCACCAGCACGCCCGTGGCGTAGACCACCATGAACAGCAGGAAGAACCCCAGCACGTTGGTCTGCAGGGCGGGCGCCACGGCCCTGTTGTTGAACCACAGGGTAAACACGGCGCGGGGGTGCAGCATCCGCCGCAGCTCGAGCTTCGCGGTCTTCAGCAGGATCAGCAGGCGCACCACCTTGATGCCGCCGCCGGTGGACCCGGCGCAGCCGCCCACGGCCATCAGCATCAGCAGCACCGCGTGGGCGAAGGGCGGCCACGCCAGGTAGTCGGCGGTGCCGAAGCCGGTGGTGGTGAGGATCGACACCGTCTGGAACAGCGCATGGCGCACGGTAGCCTGGGCCGAGCCGTAGAACCCCTCCGCCAGGAGCAGGGCCGTCAGGGCTGCCGTCACCCCTGCGATGATCAGCAGGTAGAAGCGGAACTCCTCGTCCCGCCCGTAGCTGCGCACGCGCCCGGTCAGCGCCAGGTAGTGCAGGGAGAAGTTGGTGCCCGCCAGCAGCATGAAGACGATCAGGATCCACTCCACCGCCGGCGAGGCGTAGCCCCCGACCGAGGCGTCGTGGTTCGAGAACCCGCCGGTGGCCATGGTGGCGAAGCTGTGGCAGACCGCGTCGAACGGCCCCATGCCGGCGAGCATCAGCGCCGCGACCTCCAGCGCCGTCAGGAGCACGTACACGCCCCACAGCAGCTTGGCGGTCTCGCGGATGCGCGGGGTCAGGCGTTCGGCCGTGGGGCCGGGCACCTCGGCCCGGAAGAGCTGCATGCCGCCGACGCCCAACAGCGGCAGGATGGCCACCGCCAGCACCACGATGCCCATGCCGCCCAGCCAATGGGTCAGGGCGCGCCAGAAGAGGGTGGCGTGGCTGCGCCCCTCGATGTCGGTCAGGATCGAGGCCCCGGTGGTGGTGAAGCCGCTGATGGACTCGAAGGCGGCGTCGGTGAACGCGGGGATCTGGCCGCTGAGCCAGGTGGGCACGGCGCCCAGCAGGCCGACCATCAGCCAACTGCCGGCGACCACGGCGAAGCCCTCGCGGATGCGCAGGTCCGGGGCGTCGCGCAGGACCAGCAGCCCGCCGCCCCCCAGCGCGGCGCCCCCGGCGGCGGCCAGCAGGAACTGGCGCCAGTCGGGCTCGCGGTAGAGCAGGGCCACCAGCGCCGGCAGCACCAGGAAGGCCGACGTCACCAGCAGCAGGAAGGCCAGGACCTTGGCGACCGAGCGCAGGCTCACGGCGCGCCGTCCGCGAAGAAACCCTCCACCGGGCCCACGCCCTGGGGCAGGGCGAAGACGACCACGTCGTCGCGGGGCGCCAGCACGGTCTCGCCCCGCGGGGTGACCACGCGGCCGTGCTTGAGCACCGCGGCGACCACCGCATCGTCGGGGAAGGCCAGCTCCATCAGGGGCTTGCCCAGCCAGGGATGGCCCTTGCCCACCTTGAACTGGAGGATCTCGGCGCCGCTGAAGCCCAGGGTCTCGGCACTGACCACCGCGCCCCGGCGCACGAAACGGGCGATCCAGGCCGAGGTGGACAGGCGCGGCGAGACCGTCGCGTCCACGCCCACCAGCGAGAGCAGGGGCACGTAGTCGGGCCGGTCCACCAGGCACACCGTCCTGCGGGCACCGTGGTGGCGGGCCAGCAGGCAGGCCAGGATGTTGGACTCCTCGTCGGCGCCGACGGCCACGAAGCCGTCCATCTCGGCCACGCCCTCGCTTTCGAGCAGCGCGGTGTCCGTGCCCAGCCCGTGCAGCACCAGGGCGCCCCTGAGCAGCTCGGACGCGTGCCGGCACTTCTCCTCGTCCCGGTCGATGATCTTCACGCGCACGCCGCCGGCCAGCAGGTCGCGGGCCAGCTCGCGGCCCATGGCGTTGGCGCCCAGGATCATCACCGCGGCCAGGCGCCGCGAGCCCACGCCGAAGTAGACCAGCGAGCGGCTGACGGTGCGCCGCTGCCCGGCCAGGTAGACCAGGTCGTCCGCCTCGACCACCGTGTTGCCCCTCGGGATCAGGGTGCGCTCGCCGCGCACGATGGTGGTGACCAGGGCGATGCGCTCGCCCAGTTCCCGGTTGATCTCCGCCAGGGTGCGCCCCTCGACGCGGCTGCCCTTCGCCACCCGGGCGCCCACGATGCGCACCTTGCCGCCGGCGAAGTCGTGCACCTCGGTGGCGCCGGTCTGCAGCAGGATCTCGCGGATGGCGCCCACGGCCTCGTGGTCCGGGTTGATCGCCAGGTCGACGCCGTCGAGGATGAGCTGGTTGCCGTCGTAGTACTCCTCGCCGCGCACGCGGGCCACCTTGGTGCGGGCACCCAGGGCGTGGGCGGTCTGGCAGGCGATGATGTTGATCTCGTCCCGGTCGGTCACCGCGGCGAACAGGTCGCAGTCGGGCATCCCCGCCTCGCGCAGGGTGGCGGGGCTGACCCCGCTGCCGTGCACGAAGCGGCAGTCCAGCTGCTCGCCCGCCGCGTCCAGCCGCGCCTGGTCCCGCTCGACCAGCGTCACGTCGTGCTCGCGCCGGCTGATGGTGCGGGCCAGCTCGAAGCCGACCGAGCCCGCGCCGATGATGACGATCTTCACCTGCCCGCCCCCGGGAAGCTGTTCAGGGCCGCCAGCGCCGTCTCGACGGCGTCCGGCGGCGTGTCGAGGTTGGGCACCAGGCGCACGCGCCCCGGTCCGAAGCCCACGGCCAGCACCCCCGCGTCCCGCAGATGGGCCAGCAGCGCGGCGTCACCGCCCGGCCCGGTCGCGTCGACGATCACGATGTTGGTCTCTACGGGATGATTCACCGCAAGGTGCGGATTGTCCAGCCCGGAGGCCAGCCGGCGCGCCGCCGCGTGGTCCTCGACCAGGCGCTCCACGTGGTGGTCAAGGGCGTGCAGGCAGGCGGCGGCCAGCACGCCGACCTGGCGCATGGCGCCGCCCAGCAGCTTGCGGAACCGGTGGGCCCTGATGACGGTCGCCCGGTCGGCCGCGAGCACCGAGCCCACCGGCGCGCCGAGGCCCTTGGAGAAGCACACGCTGACGCTGTCGACGGGCCCGGCCAGCCCATCCAGCGGCAGGCCGGTGGCCACGTGGGCATGCCACAGCCGGGCCCCGTCCAGGTGGACGCGCAGGCCCAGGGCGTGGGCGCCGTCGGCGATGGCCCGCACGTTGTCCTGGGGCAGGATGCGCCCGCCGGCGCGGTTGTGGGTGTTCTCCAGGCAGACCAGCCGCGGCGGCGGGCAGTGCACGTTGTCCGGCGGGTTGAGCGCCGCCGCCACCAGGGGCCAATCGAGGATGCCCCCCGGTGCGGCCACGCAGGTCAGCTGCACGCCCGTCAGCACCGCCGGCGCCCCGCCCTCGTAGCGGTAGATGTGGGCTCCGTCCTCCAGCACCACCTGGTCGCCGGCGCGGGCCTGGGCCCGCAACGCCAACTGGTTGCCCATGGTGCCGCTGGGCACGAAGAGGGCGGCCTCCTTGCCCAGCAGGTCGGCCACGCGCTCCTGCAGGCAGAGGACCGTCGGGTCGTCGCCGAAGACGTCGTCGCCCACTTCGGCGTCGGCCATGGCCTTGCGCATGGCCGGGGTGGGGCGCGTGACCGTGTCGCTGCGCATGTCGATGATCCGCATGGGAATCCCTCCGGCGGGGGCTGGGTACCGCCGGCGGACGGACGCCGCCGGTCCTGTTCAAGAGGGAAACCGGCCCCCCGCGGTCACGGGAAACCGGTTTCACCATCCTCTCTGCGGGTCGCCGCGCGGTCCGGACGCGGGCTCAGGCATCCTGTCCGGCGACACGGTCCTTCAGCATCTTGGAGACCTTGAACACGGGCACGCGGCGCGACGGCACAGGCACGGCGTCGCCCGTCCGGGGATTGCGCGCCATGCGCTCCTTGCGCTCCTTGACCTTGAAGGTCCCGAAGCCCCGGATCTCCAGATGATGGCCGGCCACGAGGAGATCGCCGATCTTATCCAGGAACAGATCCACGGTCTCGCCCACTTCCTTCTTGGTCAGTCCGGTCTTCTGGGCGATGTCCTCGACGATATCGGCCTTGGTCATGGCGTGCCTCCTGAGTTCCTCGAATCCTGCCCCGGGCCGGTGGCCCCGGAATCCCTACCCCGGAAATGCTGGCAACAGTGTCGATCTTCGGGGATAAATCACGGCCTGTCAAGGGCTTTATCCCGCCGCAGGCCGGGCTGCAGCGGACCCGCGGCCGGCCGGCCGGCCGGTCGGGCAGGATGCAATCCGCCGGCGCCGGCCGCATCGCATTGCGAAAGGCCGCGGCGTTCCCGAGCAGGCCGCGTTCTTCCCCGCGATCCTGCCGCCTGCCCCACAATCCCCTGTCGTGATGCCAGTTATTCCCCGGGGGGCCGCGCCGGCGGCCCCCTGGCCCTGACTTTGCAGTCGGGGCCGCATGGCGTCCGGGAGGGGCGGCCTCAACCTGACAACCATGCTACCGCAACAGTCCCTTCCCGGGCGCCCAATCGAACCATCGGGCAACCGAAGCGAAACGAGGAGGACGACCCATGGCAGGCAAGAAGCTGATCACGATTCTCATGCTGCTGGCCCTGGTCGCGATGGCGACCGGCTGCAGCGACGACGATCCCGCAGCCCCGGCGACGATCGACACCGCGCCCCCGGCCGTGCCGACGAACCTGACCGCCGACTACGTCGCCGGCCAGGGCACCGTGATCCTGAGCTGGGATCCCAACACCGTGGACGCCGATCTGGCGGGCTACGTGGTGGACAAGGTCTACCGCGGCGAGACCATCGCCCTGGTCTCCAGCCCCATCGCCGTTCCCACCTGGCAGGACGCCGACGTCGGCAGCGGCGTGACCACGTACTACGTGTACGCCGTCGACCGGTCGGGCAACGAGAGCGCCGTCGCCATGGCGACCATCAGCCTCGTCAACTCGCACCTGACGGGCCACCTCGTCGCCCAGTAGGCGCCGATCACGCCCTTTTCGCTCGGTGCTCGCAGGGGTCCTCCGCCCGCAGGCGGAGGGCCCCTTGCCGCGCCGCGGCGGGACGCCGGGCGCCGACCGGGACGCGCTCTCAGGCCCCCGGAAGGGCGTGCCAGGCCGCCCACACCGCATCCACGGAGAGATTCTCCATCCAGCCGAATTCCGGGCCCCGCGCGTCCGGCGTCCGCGCCGGGCTGCGCAGGGCGGTCACCGCCGCCGCGGGCGGCTTCCACAACGCCGGATCCGTGGGCCCGAACAGCGCCAGGGTGGGCAC
>JACZKN010000080.1 GCA_014859985.1 Candidatus Krumholzibacteriia bacterium
GAATGGCACTGCCGTAAGCTTGGTTCGCGCAGACCTTCACCGCCGGCGTCGAAGCAGTGATGTCGATTTCTCTCGTGCGTGAAACTTTTGTTCTACGCCGCCCAATCGGTATCCTGGTTTTGGCCTTCCTCGGCCGATATATCTTATGCCCTCCTTGGCTGGTCCTGCGCATCAAAGCCAGGGAGGGCATTGTCATGACCAGCCTATCCACGCAACGCCCGGGTTTCAAGAACGACTTTTCCGTGATCGCCGATTCCTTTCTCCACACGCCCGGTCTGCCCTTCGCCTCCGTGCTGGACGCCGAGTCGATCGAACGCGTCTTCCGCGAAGAGAAGGCGCTCTTCGGGCAGGACGACAGTGACATTTACTCGACCCAGATTGTCCTGTGGGCCTTTCTGGCCCAGATGCTGCGGGACGGCAAAGGGATCGCCTGCGCCGCCGCCGTGGCCGATGTCGCCGCGTACCGGCTGCAAATCGGTTGTGAGCCGCCGTCGGGGGACACGGGCGTCTATTGCCGCGCCCGGGCGAAGCTGAAGCTGACGGCGATCCAGCGGCTGGTCCGCGAGTCGGCCGACGACCTGGAGGCGGAGGCCCCGACAGCCTGGTTGTGGAAGGGGCTGCACGCCAAGCTGGTCGACGGCTTTACGTTCACCATGCCCGACACGCCGGAGAACCAGGCCGAGTTCCCGCAGATCGGCGCCCAGCGTCCGGGCGTGGGGCTGCCCATCGCGCGGGTCTGTGCCGTGCTCTCGCTGGCTACCGCCTCGGTGTGTGATCTGGCCGTCGGGCCCTACGAGGGCAAGGAGACGGGCGAAAGCGCGTTGCTTCGCAGTCTGTTGGAGAGGTTCGAGAAAGACGACGTGGTCGTCTTCGACCGCCACTACGGCTCGTTCCTGATGCTGGCCCTGCTGGCGCTGGGCGGGCGGCACGTGTGCGCCCGGCTGCACCAACGCCGGCGCAGCGACTTTCGGCGGGGTCGGCGGCTGGGGCCGGGCGATCACCTGATCACGTGGGCGCGTCCCCAGAAACCGAAGTGGATGTCGCAGGAGCAGTATGACCGGATCCCCGAGACCCTCACGCTGCGGGAGGTGAAGTTCCAGGTGACCGTCTCCGGACGGCGGACCCGGACCCTCACCATCGTCACGACCCTGACGGACCCCAAGGCGTACTCCCGGGAGGACCTGGCCGAACTGTACGGGTTTCGCTGGAATGTGGAGCTGGATATCCGATACATCAAGCAGACGCTGCACCTGGACCACGTCCGCTGCAAGACGCCGGAGATGGTCCGGCGGGAACTGTGGGTGACCCTCTTGGCCTACAATCTCATCCGCCGGGTGATCGCCACCGCCGCGGCGGTGCACACGAAACAGCCTCGTCAATTGGGCTTCACCCTGGCGTGCCAGAGTATCCTGGCGTCCTGGATGATCCTCGCGACGGGGTCCTGCCGCGACTCGCGCGCGATGCACACGATGATGTTGGCTCGCATCGCGGCCCACGAGGTGGCCAACCGGCCGGGCCGCATCGAGCCGCGGGTCCTCAAACGCCGCCGCCATCACTATCCGCTGATGCAACGGCCGCGTGCGCAACTGCGCGCCGAACTCCAAAAAACCTAAACCCAGGCCAATACAGGGCTTGCACACGGCAGTGCCATTCG
>JACZKN010000081.1 GCA_014859985.1 Candidatus Krumholzibacteriia bacterium
GCGCGGACCGCGCGGCCCGCGCCCGGGGACGACGAGGGGAACGACGCGGGAGGCAGGCCTTGAAGGTGCTGGTCACCGGGGCGGCGGGCATGCTGGGCGACGCGGTGGTGCGCCGGTTGGCCGCCGACCACGCCGTCGTCGGCATCGACCTGCCGGACGGCGACCTGGCCGACGCCGGCGCGGCCGTCCGCCTGGTGGCGGCCGCGGCCCCCGACTGGGTGGTGCACTGCGCCGCCTGGACCGACGTGGACGGCGCCGAGACCCGGCGCGACGAGGCCATGGCCGCCAACGCCGGCGCGACCGCCAACCTGGCCCGCCTGTGCCGCGAGCGGGACGCGGGGCTGACCTATATCAGCACCGACTACGTGTTCGACGGGAGCGCCGGGCACGGCGGCTGGGACGAGGACGACCCGCGGGCGCCGCTGAACCACTACGGCCTGACCAAGGCCCGGGGCGAGGAGACCGTCGCCGCCCTGCCCGGACCCTGGCAGATCGTGCGCACCAGCTGGCTGTTCGGCGACGGGCGCGTGAACTTCGTCAAGACCGTCCGCCGCCTGCTGGCCGAGCGCGAGACCCTGCAGGTGGTGGACGACCAGGCCGGCTGCCCCACCTACGCCGAGGACCTGGCGGCCGTGCTGGCATTCCTTGTCAGTTCGCGCCGGCATGGTATCTTCCACGGGACCAACGCGGGGTCCTGCACCTGGCACGCCTTCGCGCAGGAGATCGCCCGCCGCTGCGGCCACGACCCGGCCCGGGTGCTGCCCTGCGCCAGCGATGCCTTCCCGCGGCCCGCGCGGCGGCCGGCCTGTTCGGTGCTGCGCAGCCGGCGCCTGGAGGAGGCGGGCTGCCCGCCGCGGCCCACCTGGCAGGACGCCGCCCGTCGCTACCTCGAACTCCTCGTCGCCGGCCGGGTGCGGCACCCCTGAGCCCCGGCCCGAAAGGACAGCGCCGCCATGGCCAACCCCGGTTCCCCGGATCACCGGGCCGACCGCAGGTCCAGCGACCGCCGCGCCGCGGCCGCTGCCCTGTTTACGGCCTCGGTCAGCGAACTGCGCGCGGTCCTGGACCGCCTGGGCGAGAATCACCGGGACGCGGTGCTGGACCTGGCGGCGGACGTGGAGGCGGCCTGGCGGCAGGGCGGACGCTTCCTGCTGTGCGGCAACGGCGGCAGCGCGGCCGACGCCCAGCACGTCGCGGCCGAACTGGTCGGCCGTTTCCAGGGCGAGCGCCCCGGCTACGCGGCCCTGGCCCTGACCACGGACACCTCGGTGCTGACCTCCGTCGGCAACGACTACGGCTATGCCCGCGTCTTCTCGCGCCAGGTGCAGGCCCTCGGGCGACCGGGGGACGTGCTCCTGGTGATCTCCACCAGCGGCAACTCGGCCAATTGCGTCGAGGCTGTGGCGGCGGCCCGGGCGCACGGGCTGCGGGTGCACGGCTTCCTGGGCGGCGACGGCGGCAAGCTGGCGGGCCTGGTGGACGGCGCGCTGGTGGTGCCCAGCGCGAACACCGCGAAGATCCAGGAGATCCACATCACCATGGGGCACCTGCTGTGCATGGTCCTCGAGACCTGGATGAGGGACGATGCCTGAGACGGCGGTCCTGCCCCGCGGCCTGAAGGTGGCCCTGGTCCACGACTGGCTGACGGGGATGCGCGGGGGCGAGAAGTGCCTCGAGGTGATGGGGGAGATCTTCCCCGACGCGGATCTCTTCACCCTGCTGCACGTGCCGGGTTCCGTTTCGCCCGCCATCGAGAACCGCCGCGTCACGACCTCCTTCGTGCAGCGGCTGCCCCGGGCGGCCGAGCGCTACCGCTGGGCCCTGCCCCTGTTCCCCCGGGCGGTGGAGTCCTTCGACCTGGCGGGCTACGACCTGGTGCTCTCGAGCAGCCACTGCGTGGCCAAGGGCGCGGTCAAGGCGCCGGGCGCCCTGTCGGTGTGCTACTGCTACACGCCCATGCGCTACGTGTGGGACCGCTTCGACGACTATTTCGGCCCGAAGCCCGCGCCCCTGCGCGCGCTGATCCGCTGGCAGGCCCGCCGCCTGCGGGCCTGGGACCGGCGCACCGCCGACCGGGTCGACCGCTGGCTGCCCATCTCGACCATCGTGCGCCAGCGCCTGCTCGACTGGTACGGCGTGCCGGCCGGGCGCATCCGCATCGTCTTCCCGCCGGTGGATGTGGATCGCTTCGCCGGCGCCGGGCGGCTCGATCCACCGGCCGGGTTCGCCAGCCGCAGCTACGACTTCGTGCTCTCGGCCCTGGTGCCCTACAAGCGCATCGACCTGGCCGTGACCGCGGCGAAATCCGCGGGCCGCACCCTGGTGGTGGCCGGTGGGGGACCGGAGGCGGGGC